>JAENWY010000099.1 GCA_016649775.1 Spirochaetaceae bacterium | reverse complement strand
TAGTTGCATCTATAATCAATGGAAATGGTTTTCAATTATATAATAATATCTATTTTATAATTCATTCTGCTATCTTTTTCTTTCTTGTCTTGCAAGAAAATTATACTAAAAAAAATTATCTAAAATTAATTAATTATTTTATCATAATCAGTATTTTTGCTCTTTCTGTATGTTCCTTTGTAACTATAATCATGTTTTTAAGCAATAAACTCAATATTACTAATAATTTTAAATCTAACAAGTTAAGGGAATTATTCATTTACTGTGCTCCTGTTGGAGCTAGATGGTACACAATAATTACTAATCCTAACACATTCGGACATTTAATAAGTATGACTTTTTTTATTGCAATTATTCCTCTTGTTACTTTAAAAAAGAATATATATAGAATATCCATAATAATAATGCAAAGTTTAAATCTAATTGCTTTCTTTTTTGCAGGAAGTAGAGGCTCATTTGTATCATTAGCTTTCGGATTGATTATATTTATTTTTTATCTTTTATTTTATTTAATAAAGAAGGGTAACTGGAAAATTCTTTTGTCTTTAATAATAGGTGTTTCTCTAATAATATTAATAGGAACTCTAATTTTATATAAACATAATTTAACTTCATTCATTTCTAAATCGATTTTTAGAAGTAAATCATTAACAACAGGTACAGGAAGATTAGACACTTGGTCTAAACTATTAAAACTTCCGTTTTTATCTAATATCTTTGGATTTAACGACAATTATCTTTATAATTATTTAAATAATCTTCATAGTTACTATCCTCAAGGATTTTTAAACAATGAAGGACGTGCTCATAATATGTTCATTGAAGTATTAGTAAGTTATGGAATATTTGCATTTATCATATTCATAAGTTGTATAATAAAGACTTTTTTTCAAATGTACAAAAATCATAAAAATTTAAATACTCAAAATCATTTTATCTTTGTTATATTTGCTATCCAATTTATAACTATTCTAGTTGGTGGAATGTTTGAGCAATTACCTCTTTTTAGCTTAAGTGCACATGCAGTAATATTTATGTTTGTCTGGGCCAATTTAATATCGTTAACAGAGTACACCAAACAAAATACTAATTGAGTATTGCTAAGGCATCCTAATATTCTTTAATATTACATTCTTTACTCTAAATATAAATTATTGTATTATCCGAAAAGGAAATCAGATTAAATATCATAATTATTAATATTTAATTGTTAATTTTATAAATAAAAATTAGCCGGATTAAAAATATTTGAAAAAGGAATCCCATGTATAAATCTTTTATTAAGCGTTTATTTGACGTCATTTTGTCACTAATTGGAATAATAATACTATCGCCGTTAATGCTAATTTTAGCTCTACTAGTACGTATCAAATTAGGAAAACCTGTATTATTTGGACAAAAAAGACCAGGTAAAAATATGGAAATAAAAAAATATTATAAATTCAGATCTATGACAGATAAAAAAGATAAAGAGGGAATTTTATTAGATGATGAAATAAGATTGACAGCTTTTGGTAAAAAATTGCGCTCAACTAGTTTAGATGAATTACCTCAACTTTTTGATATTCTATTTGGGAAAATGAGTATTGTAGGACCAAGGCCACAAACAATTGAAAATATTATGTTTATGAATGATAAACAAAAAGAAAGACAAAATATTATTCCAGGATTGACAGGATGGGCGCAAGTTAATGGCAGAAACAATACAACATGGGATGAAAGGATTGAATATGATTTAGAATACATAGAGAAGCAATCTTTTCTTTTTGATTTAAAAATCATGTTCAAAACTGTTTCTTTAGTACTTAGTCATGACAACGTCAGTCAAAAAACAGGTAATGTGCAAAATGTAACATTTGAAACAATGGGCATCTATCTTGTACGGACAGGACAGATTACCCAAGAAGAATATGAAAAACAAAGAATTATTATTAAAAATACTTATTATTAAAGGTTTTCAATTTCATCAATACAATCCAATGCGTCAAGTGCAACGTCCATCATATATACTCGAAGACTCATTATATCCATTTCACCTTCATAAATACCTTGATCTTCTTTTTCTTCTGCTGAATACACAACACATTTTAAAGGACCATAGTAGTTTCTAGTTTTATTATCTTCTTGAATTGATTTAATACTACAACGAAATAATTCAGCTAGGCCTCTATAGTCATCTCTTTCCATATTAACAGCAAGTACTAATTTGTTATTTTTTAATACTGCAAGTGAATATTGAATATCAACTAGGTTTTCACCGCTTCTTGTTAAAGGATTCTTTAACATTTTTACAACATAAGGTCCAACCTTATATTGTTCATTTTTAATGATACCAGTTGTTTCATCTGGTGCACTATGGAAGGTTAAACTATCCATTGATTTTATGTCTGCTTGTTTTAATAACATGATTTCTCCAAATTTTTTTAAAAATTATTTCTAAAAACTATACTCTCTCAAGTAAGTTCTCAATACTTAACGATCCTAATGATTTAATTCCATCAGAATGAACTTGTTTTGATATAGCTTCACCTGCGGTGTCTCTATCTTCACTGTTTATCAAATTTAATCCATATAGTCCCTCTACTAGCTCTTGTAATTTCAATTGTTCCAAAGGCCTAGAAGGGATAAAAGTTGTTTTACCATTATTTGTTGGTATAATAAAATTTATAGTAGATAAAAAATCTAAATATCCATATAACCATCTATCAGGAATACCTAATCTTTCATTCATTTCTCGAGTAGATGTAGCACCTTTTCCTTCTTTATAATTTGAACCAATCAACATAACTATGTTAACACCTTCACTCAAAAAAATTGCAGGAGAATGTTGCATTCCATTGTTATGCTCTAAATCAGGACGAAATTGATAAACAAAAGCAAGTTCTACAGAAAAGAACGTAATGGCCCAAAGCAAATAAACTAAAACCAACATTAAAAATACAAAAGCAAACGATCCATATATTACTGATAATTTAATAAAATAATCAGATAAATTAATTAAAATATATACAATTATATTTAAAAGAATGCTTCCAACTAATGCACCTATAAAAGCTGCACTTGCTTCTACTTTTGTATTTGGTACGAACATTATTAATAAAAATAAAGAAAGGACAACGATAAAGAAGGGAAGAAATTGTCTTAACAATACAAGAAATATAGTTGTATTTAATTCGATATTCATTATTTCAGCATATTTAATACTAAATTTTGTTTGGAAATTAATAAAAGCTGCAACTAATAATATAGACATAAAAGCAAATGTTATGAAATTTGCAAACCTGCTTATGATATTTCTATTTGTAGAAGTTCGATAAATACTATTAACAATTACCCAAATCCTATTTATTAAAAGAATCATAGTTATTAAAAATGAAACAATTCCTACAATTCCTAAACTTGTTGCATTATTTGTATATTGGTTTATATAAGGTATAACCTCATTTCCAATATTAGTCTGAGCTATATCATTAACAGATTTAACTAAAAGCCCCTTAAAAGGGTCTAAAACCCCCAAAGCTCCAAAGAATGTGAAAAATACCGTCAGAGCTGGTATTAATGCAGTTAGAGAGGTATAAACCATACCTGAGGCCGATAAAAATGAATTATCAACCACGAAATGATTGATTGTTACATTTAATATATGGCCAGCACTCATTGTTTTTCTTTTAAACAAATTAGGTTCAATATTCTTTTCATTATTTTCTATCACAAAAATCGTTCCTTATTTAATTAACTACTATTATTTGATGCTTATAAGTTAAACATAAATTAAAAGTAATTTCATATCTATGAATAGGATTAAAATAATCCATCATCCAATAAATGCTTATAATACATTAATTAGAATTATTTATACTACCCTTTATATATTATAATAAAACTTTAAAATTAGATATCAAGGGTAATAGCAAAATCCTTAATAATACTTTTTTCAACAGTGAATAAATGATATAATTCAAGTTATGAAAAAACTTTTTGTATGTTCAGACATTCACGGCGATTATTTCGCATTCCATAAAATGATTCAACTCGCTCAAGACAATCCTCTTATTATTGCAGGGGATTTAGTTCCAAGCACTTCTAGCTTTGAATCTTTTTTCCATCAAAATAATAACGAACTTATTATGGTTAGTGGTAATTGTGATATATCATATGATTTTCAACTAGCAGGTATTTATTATCCTCCACAATTAAGAGAATTGGACTTCAATAATAGAAAAATAATAATAACCCATGGAGATATCTTTTCACCAGAAGTATGCCCTATTAAGCTATCAAAGGGAGATATATTCATAAGTGGGCACACTCATAGACCTAAATTATTCCTAAATTCAAAAAATATAATTGAATTAAATCCAGGAAGTACATCAAGACCACGTGGAGGATTTCCTCCAAGCTATGCAGTTATTGAAAAGCATGAGATTAAAATACTTGGGTTAGAAGATGAATTACTTATTTACTCTTTAGAATACTAAGTTTATTTAATTCTTCTTCTAGCAATTTTTTATAATCCTCAAGACTAGAACCTATAACTACAACTTCAGCTTTTTTATAATTACTGCTCAAATCATTTATGAAATGAATAGGAATATCGCTAATAGAGGAAGTAATAGAATTTACTTTATCAATAATCTTTTTGTTTTCAAAAAAAGCATTTTTAAATTTATTCAACAATTCTTCATTATCTTCTAAAATATAACCTTCACTAATTGCCAAAAAGTCTGATAGAATTGAAATTATTTTCTTATTCTTTTTTCTTGTATAACCACCCTCGAGTGCAAACATTTTTAAAGTACTGATATAATCAATTCCTAAATCTTCAGCTATTTCTCTAATTATCTGAGCAGTGTATAATCCTTCTGCCTCATAACCCTTCTTTTGTTTACCAAACAATTCCCAAGGAACTAAAGTATCATCATCAATTAAAGTTGCAAGAGTAAATCCTGGTAGACCTCTTAAATCTAGCGGTAAAAGTTCTTTTCCGTGTGCAGTAAAATTAAAATCATCAGGTCCACCTAGATATTTATTTAATTTATCAACACCCATAGAAAAATTAGACATATGAGATTTGCCTTTTGCAATTGCTTCTAAAAATAATAAAAAATTCTCTAATCTAGAATTATTTGGGACCATATTATAGAGAACAATTTTATTTTTAATTGCATTTTCTAACCATATAAGTAAAACACTAATACTAAATGGATCAAATCCTAATTCTAAACAACATTGATTCAATACTTCTACTTTTTCTGCATCATAAAAGCCTAAATTTGCACCAAGCGCTAAGGCAATTAGCCAATCTAATTCACAAGTTGGTGTTAAATCAGTACCACCTAGTCCCCAAAGTCGTGGGTCATAGCGATATTTAAAGCCTTCAATAGCGGCCCAACCATATTTATTAGCTTCATTTAATAAGTTAACTGATGACAATACTTTAGGAAGAAAGAAGGTTGTCACCTTTTCATATTTTTCAGAAAAGTACGGTTTTCTAAAATTCTTATCTACATTAAAAGATATTACCTTAAGATTTTTTAGACCAAACATTGAACCAATACCACCACGACCTACATTATTTCCATCTATAACAATTGAAGCATAATCGGAAAGGAGCTCTCCAATGGGGCCTATGGAAATAATACTATTATCATATTCAAGAGTTTGCTCAATTAGTGAGGTACTCAATAAATGATAAGATTCATTAACTTCAATTAATATATGATTTAGTGTGATTTTTATTGCAGTTAATCTTCTAGCTCTTCCTTTTATCACAAGAGCACTAACGTTAAGACTAGCCATTGAGCTAACAAAACTTTTAGATATGAAATTGTAATTTACAAGGGTACCTGTTTCATATGATAGTGATACAATTGTTGAAGAAGAACAATAATCTAGCGATAAATCAGAGGCAGCTCCTAGAGAAAACACAATTGGATTACCACTATAGTAATCTTCTTTTTCTAATTTATTATAAATAGCATATCTATCCCATAATTGATAAGCAAGAGATTTTCCACCAATAAACTTTTTACAAAATTTCTCTTCAAGAGGAATAACAGAATACTCGTCAGTTGTTAAATCAATTACTAGAATTTTTCTTTCTCTATAAGAATAATGCTTGTTTTTATCTTCAGCCATAATAATAAACACCCTTTACTCATTAAATAGTTATATAAAAAACTAAAAATGAGTTAATATTTACAAGAAATATATTATTTTATTTAATAAAAACAATAAAATAGTAAATATTTCTTGAAAGATACTGAATTCAGTGTAAAATAAGAACATGAATCAATCAATAGAAATAACTATAGAGAATAAGGTTTTCTCGTTTCCCTGTGGAACAACCTTAAAAGATATCTTACTAAATTCTGAAATATTCTTAGATGATAATTATCAAAATAACCCAATAGTTGCTGCTAAAGTAAATTTTGAACTCATGAGTCTATCAGAACCATTAACATACAATGCAACCATAATCCCAGTATATCTATTTTCTTCACTAGGTAAAAGAATATATCGAAAGAGTATTTGTTATCTACTTTGTTGTGCAGCTCATAACATATTTCCAAGTAGACGTTTAAGAATTAGTCATAGTCTAGGAGACGGTTATCACTTCAGATTCGATAAAGTTGAAGATATCAATGAAAATGAAGTAGCTAAAATATCAGAAGAAATGAAAAGATTGGTCCAAGAAAAGAAAGATATCACTATAAGAGTTCTTCCTTATCAAAGTGCAATTGATTATTTTATTAATAGAAACTTTGGATTTAGCCAAACCGTTGAAATATTAAAATATGAACATACTGCTAATGTTAAATTATATGGTTTAGATTCTTTTATGGATCGTTGTGATGAACCAGTGGTTTATAATACGTCCGTTTTAGATTTATGGGAATTGAGAAAATATAATGTTGGAGGTATGTTACTAAGATACCCAAGATCCAGTGATTTTACAGTTCTTCAAACATATAAAAACAATCCTTTATTATTTTCAATATTTGAAGAATATAGAAAATGGAATTCCATATTACAAATGGAATCTATAGGTCAATTAGATACTTATTCTAGAAATCATAATATTTCAAGTTATATAAGGCTTGCAGAAACTCTTCAATGGAAAAAAATCTCTGCAATAGCAGATATGATTTATGAAAGAGATTGTGTTAAAGTTATTTTTGTAGCAGGACCTTCCTCTTCTGGAAAAACTACGTTTACCTATAAACTAGGCATCAATCTAACAGTACTAGGAAAAAAACCAATCCTTATTTCCTTAGATAATTATTATAAAACTCGAGAAAATGTACCCATAGATAAAGATGGTAATAAAGATTTTGAAGCAATGGAGGCTTTAGATTTAGAATATTTTCAACAAAATATTAAAGACTTATATAATGGATTAGAAGTTGATTTACCTTCGTTCAATTTTAAATTGAACAGACGCGAATTTAAGAATAAGCCTATAAAAATGGAAAGTGATACTATTTTTATAATTGAAGGCATTCACGGATTAAATCCAAATCTACTACCTAATATTGATGTAAAGTCTACATTCAGGGTTTATATTTCTGCACTTACGCAATTGAATGTTGATGATCACAATAGAGTTAGTACCACAGATAATAGAATATTGAGAAGAATATGCCGAGATAGTATGACACGAGGAGTAGATGCAAAAACAACACTTGATATGTGGCTAATAGTCCAAGCAGGAGAAAATAAACACATTTTCCCATATCAAAACAATGCTGATGTTATGCTTAATTCAGCTGTTGATTATGAATTAGGTGCACTACGAACAATTGTTGAACCTTTATTAAAAACTATTGAGCCATCAAATAGTGAAGCCTTTGCCATTGCTTCAAGACTTCTTAATATATTAGAAAAAGTATACCCAATACCTTCTAGCTTAGTTCCAAAAGATGCTCTTTTGAGAGAATTTATAGGCGGAAGCGAATTCGATATAACCTAAAAAGTTCCAATAGCCCTAACATTGCTTATCTGAACTTACTTCTATTTTTTATTAATAGGAGTTTTTTAAGGCTCTTAACATTCAAAAATATTAAGAGCCTTTAAATTATTAATCAAATTTTATTTTCCGTATATATGCATCATTTCTTCAAAATGACTTGCAACCTTATCTTTACACTTACCACACTGGGTGCCGTATTGTGTAATTTCTTGCAATTCTTCTAAATTTTTTACTTTGTTATTCTTAACTAATTCTTC
>JAENWY010000181.1 GCA_016649775.1 Spirochaetaceae bacterium | reverse complement strand
TTATTTTTTAAATGGTAATTTTAAAAAATCAAATGATAAATTATGGTTAGGAAATGGGATGTATTTTTGGGATAATTTAGCAAATGCAAAATTTTGGAAAAAAGAAAAAATTAGAAAAGCTGAAGATTCTCCATATCCAGAAGAATATAAAATAATAATTGCAAAAATCTCTTGTGAAAACTTATTTGATTTTACAGATACCGAAATGGTAGGCACTTTCTGCAATATATTGTATTTGGCAAAGCAGGGTATTGATAAAAAAAGATTAAAAAAAATGGGAGTTGGACAAATTATTGATTTAGTTTTTAATATTTAAAAGAGTTTCCTGATCCTATTGATTATAAGGTATTAAAAGCTAATGGTGATTACAAAGATACTATGGAAAATTCAATACTTTTTTGTGATACAAAGTTTACTAGTAAAATTAAAACTATATATTTAGTAAAAAAACAATCTGCTATTTTAGGCAGAAAAGAATTAACTAAAGAGGAATAAATCAATGTTAGAGAAAATGAAAAACATGCTTGAAGAATTGCAAAACATGAGCCCTGAAGAGTTCGAAGTTTTTCATAAAAGAGCATCAAAAAGAGCTTCTTTTATATTAGATTTAGAATATTGTGATAATCATGATTTTAAAATTATTGGAGAAGAGAAACTATATTGTTCTGATATATATAATTTGAATCAAAATAATATAGATTTTCAGTATGACCAAGACGATAAATCAAAACAATTAATTAAATTTAATTTAAATTATGTTAATGGATTAAAATTTATTAGTATGGCGGCTTAATAACATGAATAATAGTGATTTCCAATTAAGGACATAACGAATTTTAAAAAATAATTTTAATTTAAACAAAAATTATAAATCAGATGAGAAAAACCCATTAGCAGTAGACTTGAATGGTAAAACAGATATTAAAAATTTCGATGAAGGGGATATAGCTGAAGTCACTTTTACTTTGTTTGTTTTTAAAAATATTGACTTTGAAAAAGCACCTTTTCAAATTGAAATAACTAGTGAGGGTATTTTTACATGGAATGAGTCAGTATCAAAAGAAGAATTACATAATTATCTTAACTATAATGCTCCTTCGATATTATTATCATATATACGTTCTATAGTATCTATGACAACAGCATATGCTGGAATTCCTAATTTTATGATTCCATTAATCAATTTTTATAAATAATATATTATTAATACAAGAGTAATGGTTCCTTAAGGAACCATTCTTTTTCTCTTGAATTGTCAAGTCAAGTGCAACGAGGTTCCATAATAAGCCTCAAAAGGACTTTTGTAACCTAAACACTTTTTTACTCTTATATTAAGTGCCATAACATCATTAGCTACTTCATCATCTGTATAACTGTTAATGTTAGCTTTCTTGGGAATATATACTACCTGAGTAATCCATTAGTATTTACATTGGTTCCTTGCTCCCATGGTGCATGAGTGGATGGGAAATAGAATTGAATACCATCAAGTTTTTCTGTTACTAAAGCATGTATAGCAAATTCTTTTTCCCTATCGAGAGTTATAGCTTTTAGCCAACCTTTAGGTAGTCCATTGAGTAATTCTATCATCTTGTTTGCAACAGGTCCTGAAGCCTTTTTACATGCCTTTCCTGCCAACAAATAGCGAGTAGTTCTATCTACTAAAGTTACAATACAAGACTCTCTCCGTTTACCTAAACATGTAACGCCACCTGAACCAACTATTTTTAGATTACCAAGAGATTTTAAAGGAAATGAATTACCGGCCTAAAGGCAATTCCCGACAGATTGGCAATAGACCCATTTTCTTTGAATAAAAGAAACGAAAAAACTCCAGTATAATTAAATACCAGAGTCTCAAATTATTTTAACTTATTCAAATGTTATATTATTTATTATATCCTTTAGGATTGTTCTTCTGCCAATTCCAAGAATCCTTACACATATCAACAAGAGTATGTTTTGCTTCCCAATGTAATAATTTTTTAGCCTTTGTTGCATCACTATAGCAGGTTGCAATATCGCCTGGACGACGAGGAGCAATAGTATAATTAATTTTGATTCCGTTAGCTTCTTCAAAAGCCTTTACCATATCCAATACACTATAGCCAACACCTGTTCCTAAGTTAATTACTTCAACACCTTTGCAATCAAATTCACAAGCTGCAACATGACCTAAAGCTAAATCAACTACGTGTATATAATCTCTAACACCTGTACCATCAGGAGTTGGATAATCATCACCAAATATTGCTAACTGTTTTAATTTACCTACAGCTACTTGGCAGATATAAGGCATTAGATTGTTTGGAATACCAACTGGGTCTTCACCAATTCTACCTGATTCATGAGCACCAACTGGATTAAAGTATCTTAATAGTACAACATTCATTTCTTTATTTGCATTAGCAAAATCAGTTAGAATTTGTTCAATCATATACTTAGTCCAACCATAAGGATTAGTACAACCACCGGTTGGCATATCTTCTTTTAGTGGTACTTTTTCTGCAAGACCATAAACGGTAGCAGAACTACTGAATACAATCTTAGTAACACCATTTTCTTTCATTAATTCACAAACTGAAATTGTTGAATCAATATTATTTTTATAATAAGCAAGAGGTTTAGCAACTGATTCTCCAACTGCTTTATAACCTGCAAAATGGATGATTGCATCAATAGTATGTTCTTTAAAAATAACACTCATTGCTTCTTTATCACAAACATCAATTTCATAGAAAGGAATACTTTGTCCACATAATTCCTCTACTCTAGAAATAGCTTCTTTCTGACTATTATAGAAATTATCTACAATAATTGGAGTGTGCCCTGATTTAACTAATTCAATACATGTGTGTGATGCAATATAACCTGCTCCACCTGTTAACAAAATTTTCATATGCTTTTTGCTAAGGAAATTCCTTAACTACCTCCCCTGGTATTTATAAATAAAATTATTCTTTATGTTTTCATTGTCACCCTTTTCTTATTCTATGTTAATACCTTCAAAGAAAAAAAATAGAAAAATAACAAAGGTAAATGAAATAAGGGCTATCAAATGTACACGTGTACTTATATTAATAAAATTTCTACTTCTATCC
The DNA here is from genome assembly GCA_016649775.1 of Spirochaetaceae bacterium. Classification (GTDB taxonomy): domain Bacteria; phylum Spirochaetota; class Spirochaetia; order Sphaerochaetales; family Sphaerochaetaceae; genus Pleomorphochaeta. The sequence goes on along the minus strand of JAENWY010000181.1, from coordinate 1,605 downwards.
AAGTATTATATTTTTTTTATTTATATTTTTTGGCTCTGTCTATGACATTAAAAAGGAATCTGTTAAAAATATTGTGCTAGTCTATAACTGATTATCGAGAATACTTATTAAAAGATGTAATTAGAAAGCTTGAACCTAAACTTTTTAAAACTGTAACAGGAATTACCCATTCAGATTTTGATCTTTTAGTTTCTCTTGGTGTATTCAATGACGCTTTGATGAATGATGCAGTATATAAATTTAAACGATATGAGGATTCTTCATTAAACTATACAGGCATTGATAGACATGCAAATGAAGTTATCGGTGGATGGGATACTATTATTACCAAAGAAGATTATGAGAGTATGTTTGATTTACAGCAGAAATCATTAGGAATGCCAAACTTCCAATCTGGATTAAAAAAAAGCGTAATGATTAAACCAGAAAAAAGAAAACCTCAAAATGTGATTGTAAAAAAAGAAGTTATTGCAAAGAAAAGTGAGGAAACTACTAAAAAAGCTCAAAATGCTATTACTCAAAAAGCTTCTAAGAACACTCCTAAGACTCAACATAAAAACTTAGATTTGGGGAATTTAGTAGGTAAAACTTTGAATTCAAAACCCTATGGAGTTGGAAAAGTAATAGCTCAAAATGGAGAAGTAATTACGGTAGAATTTGGAAAAGGCAAAAGAAAAAAAGAAACTAAATATAAGATTCACCCAGCATTGGATTCTGGTATTATTAACTTTTAGGATTAGAACATAAATATCGGCAAAAGTATAACTATATTTTGGGTAGATGTCCCCTCTAATGGAATTATTACTAGTGAGCTTTTTAGTTGGAGAGGTAAATGCGTTAATCTTATTAGAGCTCAAACTATTATTAAACGCCTTGAATTTTATAAGTAAGGAGTTTATTTTCTTAACTTCACCAAAACAAAATAAGGTGAGGATGAAGTTTTTTTGAATGGAGTAAAGTAAGCACTTAAAAAAAACTAGAACACGTTATATCATCCCAAATTCCCGCGCAGGTTGTAACGAGTAATTGAATTCTACTTTATTTTATGCTTCAAAATCTTAATTTTCAGTATTCTAGGATTCATTCCATTTTAGCCCCAATGCTTTTAAAATGATCTTTTGAGAAGTATTCGCTTCCATGTAAACCTTTTGATTTGTACTAGGATATTCAAGTTCTATAAGAGATTCCATTCTGTTTAAAATTTCATGATAATTTTTTATTTTGGACTTTTTTAATTTCTAGTGCTTACTTTTTAGATCATTTTTAAATAAATTCAAAATTATTAATTCAATAAAAAGAATAAATTCTCTTCCAATATTGGCCTCTAGAGTATGAGATCTAGAGGTATATCTATCAATAGAGTTTTTATAATCGTCAAAAAATATCTCAGAAGTGTTCCTGAAACGAGTAATATCAGTGGAGCTTTAACAGCTTTTATAGTTCTTGTGATGTCTAATTTATATCTTTTTTTTAGTCTCAGCCATGATTTTTTTTATTTCGCCTATAGTTAAGAATTGTCTATCCATGGTAATCCCAAATTTTTCTTGAATTTCTAACAGTACTTCATCTACATAATTGAAATTATATAGGTTCCCAGAGATTAAT
>JAENWY010000189.1 GCA_016649775.1 Spirochaetaceae bacterium | reverse complement strand
GGATGTCTTCCAAATCATATTGTAGCTAAGGGTGCAATTAGATCAATTAATGCTAGAGGACCTGGTATTAACATTGTTCCAATTGACTATGATCCCTCTACTGCTAGTGTAAACCAAGAAAACCGTATTAAGCTAATGCTATCAGTAGCTAAAGAACAATTAGATAAAAAGATTGAAGAGAAAGCTTCTCATAATAGAGCGCGCTCAGTTCACTCTAATTTGAATGCTTCTGTAGCCGCAAGAACTAAATTAGATAATTGGGAATTATAATTCTCAATTGTCATTAATATATATAAGCTCTTAGATACAATTTCTAGGAGTTTTTCTATTAACACTGTCATATATTAAATTTTGAAATAATGATAGCAATAATTAAATCAATAGTAATATTTTTATATTATTATATTCGATAATTCCATCTTCGCTCATTTTTTTTATTTCTCTAAATAATGATTGTCTTTGAACCCCAAAAACTATCGCTAGTTTTTTCTTAGTTATGGGGAGTATTATATTATCTCGAAGAGTAGTTTTAGTATATTTAACAATTTTTTTATTTAAATTTTGTGCATTTTGGGAAATACTCAAAATGAAAAGAAGTGCAAATTCTTTATAATCAAGTAGACTTTAAATTTCTTCTTTATTTAAACAAAATATAATACTGTCTTCTTGAGCATAAATACTCATTGGATAAATTGGTTTATTGGCAAATAGAAGATTACCACCCATAAAAGTATTTGGCGTAAAATAAAACATAATATTTTCGTTATCTTTAGTACTCAGAGAGTAAGAGGCTAATACACCATCGAGTACAATATCAAAGGAATGACAGGAATCCCCTTTGCTATACACAATTTAATTTTTCCTAATACCAAGAAAGTTGTTTTAACTTCTGGTGAAAATTTATTAAATAACAGAGGTATTTTTTAGTCCATTATATTCATAATTTTTACTCATAATTAATCAATGTTCACAACTTAAGCTCATTACGCGTGTTTCTGAGGATAGATATCCTATATTAAAGCAATGAATAATTGGTTATTACATAAAAGACTTACCATTTATTCCTTAAGTTGTGAGCATTGATAATTAATTATCAAAGAGACACTAATGTGTCTAGGCTTGGTAGGTGTGGTGTATAAACTAATATATCAATAACTTGGAGGCACGGATGGATATATTTACATTAGCGATGTGGGTTTTAACTCTAATATTTCTTATTGTATCGTTTATTAAAAATAGTAGTGAAAGCAAAAATGCACTGAAGAAAGCTCTTGGAATGGGAAAAGGTATGGCGAAAAGCTTAATTTTAATTATACTCTTAATTGGTTTAATTCTGACTTATTTACCACCTGAACAAATTTCTATATTTGTAGCAAAACAAAACTTGTATGTTCCACTGTTGCATTTGCACTTTTTGGGATAATCACCTTAATTCCAGCTTTTATTGCTTTCCCTCTATTAGGAAGTTTGGTTGATGCTAATGTAAGTATAGTTCCCTCGGTTGCATTTTTAACTACACTTACAATGGTAGGAGTTGTTACATATCCTTTAGGGAAGAAGACCTTTGGTTCAAAATTTACAATTACTAGAAATGTATTAAGTTTTACGTTTGTAATATTTATTGCGCTGGTTATGGGGGTAATAATTTAATGGATATTAAATCAAAAATTAAAGCAAATACTTTTACAATATTTGTAGTAGTAGCCTATTTAGTGACATTTATTTTCAATAAAAATATTAGAATATTAGCTCTTAAAAATAGTGTTTATTATTTTAAAGAACTATTAAGTATTATGCCTGTTATTTTAGTATTAACTGCTCTTTTGGATTCCTAAAAAGGTTATTGTTAATAATCTTGGTAATTCATCAGGCATTAAAGGAATATTTTTTTCGTTTGTCTTAGGGCGTATATCAGTTGGACCAATTTATGCGGCATTTCCAATATCCTTAATGCTATTAAAAAAGGTGCCTTAATAAGGAATATAATTATAATATTAAGTAGTTGGGCTGTAATTAAAGTCCCTATGCTTGTAAATGAAGATATTTCTGTAGAAAAAGAAACTTTAAATGATACCCTTGTTGTTGATAAGAAAGCTTGCATGGATTGTTCTTTTTGTTCAAAAACTTATCCATCCTTGTTTGATATGTATGAAGGTAAAGTAAAATTGAAGAATATGAACTTTGAAAACGTAGAAAAAATAAAACTACAAATTGTTATTGATAAATGTCCTTCTCAAGCTATAAGTGTTGAATAATTGTAATTTGAAGAAAACATATAAACTAAAAAAAATTAGACCGCAGATTTAATTCAAATAATGAATATAACTCTAAGGTCTTTTTTGGTAAAGTTAAATACTATGCATTTTTTTTAAGTCGTAATAGCATTAACGCATCATTAACCATATCTTCATTTAACTCTCCCTTATTAACCATGTCTTGCATGATTATAGAAAGCTTTTCATAGGAAAGTGCTGGGCGATAAGGTCTGTCTGCACTAAGTGCCTCATATATATCAAGAACGGTTAATAACTGTGATTCAAAACATAACTCGCTTTCTTTTAAGCCATAAGGATAACCAGATCCATTAAGTTTTTCATGGTGTTGAGATGCCCAATTACATATTTCTTCTAATCCATAAATTTTATTTAATAATCTCTGAGTATGAATAGGGTGTTTATGTATTATGAAAATCTCATCTTTAGTTAAAGGACCTTTTTTGTTAAGAATTGAGTTGGGAACTAATAATTTTCCAACATCATGAATTATTGCAGCAAATACAAAATTCTCTGTTCTCTCTTCATCAAAGTTATAGTATTCAGCCATTATAGCTGCAAGTTTTGAAACTCTTGTGGAATGCTCATTAGTAAAAGGTGACTTAGTGTTAAGAATAGCCTTAAAAATAATAGTTAATTCAATAAGGGCAGAGGAATTTATATCTATTGTTCTATTACCTACAATAGATTTTAACTCAATATCGATGAAAGATTTTTTTAATAATTTGTAAAATAGAGGTTCTCTTTGAACTACATTAAATGTATCAACTAATTTTTGTGAGTAATAATAATTGCATTTGATATTAATTAAATTAAAAATTTCAGTTGAATTTTTATTTGCCCTATATAGAATTTCAATATCACTAGCCAATTTTATTATTTGTGATAATAGAGGAATTTCAATTCCTTTTTTGCCAAATAAGCCACTACCATCCCAGTTTTCATGGTGGTATAGTATTATGTTTACATCATTGCATCGCACTATTGAATGCGGTGTAATACTCTCAATTAATGTACAATGAATCTTTGATTTTTCTAATTCATCTCTTCCAAATTTTTCTAAGTAATGGAATTCTTCATTTGATGTAGCACAATCATGAATTAAAGCATAAATGCAAAGTGAACTAATTTCACTTGCATCTAACTTTAGAACTTTAGCGAGTTTAAGAGCTATCAAAGTAGTTCTTTTGCTATGATTCGATGGACCATTCGGTAAATTTGATTCTAAATAATCCAAAGTATCTGATAGTACATTAATCAATTCGATTTTTTTAATTAACATTGCTCTCCGCTTTATAACATTCAAATTGTAATGTTTGTAAGTTAAAGACATATTCTTTCAATTGTTATATTTTGTTTTTTATTATCTAAAATAATTTATAATGTGCTATTTGTCGAGAGTTTTATTTGTTTATTTTTAAATATTCATCAAGTGTATGTAAAAAAGTTAATCCAAAAAATTGGATATATTTGTAATTATATACTATACTTATGTAAAAAATAATAAATATTTTTAAGTATTTTAATATAATTCTTTGTATAATATATAATTAACATTTATCCAATAAAATGATTGCTAATTCCAAAAAATTGGTATAGTATTTAAATATGAAGCATAAAATGAGAATTCTTGTTAAGTATACAAAATAATATGTAAATAAATAAAATTAGAATAGGAATAAAAAATGGGTGTAAAACTAAAAGATATAGCGAGTGAAGCTGGAGTATCTATTTCAACAGTATCTAGAATACTGTCTGGAGATACATCAAGAAAATCAAATAAGCAGACAATTTACAAGGTAAAAAAAGTAGCAAATGATTTAGGCTATTTTGAAATCAAAGCTAATATACTCTCCTCCCAAACAAAGAGTGGTGTTAATATTGGATGTGTATTTACATCAGATCATGAATCATTTGTATCACCATTCTTTTCCCAGATTTTATCAGGTATTCAAGAAGAACTTTTCAATAATGTATATAATTTAGATTGTCATTTTTTTACCTTTAATTTAAATGAGTTAAGTGTTGAAGGGGCTTTAAATGATATTGCTTTAGATGGAGCTGTTATTCTTGGAAGAACTAATCTAGATACTATTGGAGAATTAAAAAGAAGAATTCCTAATTTAGTCTATTGTGGAATCAACCAAATGGATCAAGGAATTGATGAAGTTTGTTGTAGTGCCTATGAAGGCGTTATGAAAGAAATCTCATATCTTAAAGAATTAAATCATACTCAAAT
>JAENWY010000119.1 GCA_016649775.1 Spirochaetaceae bacterium | reverse complement strand
CCAAGTTTATGTGCTTTTAGTGCTAGTAGCTGCAATATACCTTGAGAGACTTGTCCTATAAACGTATATACTTCAGTAGCTCTTAGTGCATCAATTATTTTTTGTTTTTGTCCTGTTGATATTATTGATTGATATTATTGAATATACAGGATCTCCCTCGCTAGCTTTTCTAAAATGATTTAGCTTTGGCATAGATTTAGTCCAAAAATGATAATCAAAACTTCCTAAAACATGCTTTCCTCTCAAAAATTCATCTTCGCACTTTGGAATTATTACGCCTTTCTACTTAAAAAGGTATTTAGTGCTTCGGTTTCAAGCTTTAATATAATTCTGCTGAAGAATCTTATCAAATACCTATTTGTGGTGTATATTTTTAGAATAAACCATAAGGAGGTGCTACGATGAGCACACTAAGACTTAATGAAGCAATGCAACTTGTACTTAGCTATTATTCAGAGAACGATTACCCAAAGGCTAGAAAATCAGAAGAAGATACAGGAATCACTTGAAAGTGGAGGACAGCAGGCACTGCCAAGACATGGACTATAGTATATATATATTATTAATCAATGTTCACAACTTAAGCTCATTACGCGTGTTTCTGAGGATAGATATCCTATATTAAAGCAATGAATAATTGGTTATTAGGTAAAAGACTTATCAGTTATTCCTTAAGTTGTAAGCATTGATTATGAATAATAAATATCAAGGAAATAAAGAGAATGGAAAAAAGGTTATATTAGCTATTGCACTAGATCACATCATATGATTATTTTGCATTATCAATTAAGATAGAAGGCTAGTTCCTTTATTTTTATGAATAATTAAATAAATTTTCTTATTCTACTTATTTAAAAATTCTTAAATTACTATTTTCAACTTCATTTAATAGTGGAATTGATACAGCAGCTCCACTTTTTGATACAGCTATCGAAGAAGCAATTGAGGCAATTTTCAAAGCAGCTTCGATTCCAAGATTTTTTGAAATACTACTAATGAAATATCCACTGAAGGTATCTCCTGCCGCTGTTGTATCAACAACATCAACATCATATATTTCATGTTTGTATATTTTTTTATCATCAAAGTAACATACACCATCTTTTCCTAGAGTTAAAACAAATTTTGCACTGGGAAGTTTTTCCCTTAACATTTGTATCAATTCATCAATATCTTTTGATTCACTACCACACATTGATGCAGCTTCAATTTCATTTAATAAAAAGCAATCAATATAATCTAAATTTAAATCTGTAATTCCAGAATTAAAGGGAGAAGGATTTAAGAAAATTGTCATGTTTTTTTTATGAGCACACTCCACAATATATTTAAGGTTATTTATTTCATTTTGTAAAACTAAATAATCTCCTTCATAAAATTTTTCAAATACATCATCAATAAAAGGTTTATCTTGTTGAACATTTGCACCACCATATAAAAGAATACAATTGTTACCTTTTGAATTAACCTGAATAATAGCATGGCCAGTAGGACCATCCATCTCTCTTACAAAATCAGTATTTACATTGTTGTCTTTTAACAAATCCTTAAGAAATATTCCTTCGACTTTGCCTATTCCACCTGCATGATAAACAGCACTACCGCTTCTTGATAGTGCAACAGATTGATTAAGACCTTTCCCACCAGGAAAGATTTCTCGTTTGGTAGAACTTTCTGTTTCTCCAGCATGTACAAAATGATCAACTTCATAAACATAATCTATATTCAATGATCCAAAATTTAATATCTTCATTAACCCAATTTTCCTTCAATGTTTTAATGGTAAAAATCACAATTGGATTTTTACCATTAAAATCTAAAATTTATTTTGTTACAAGAGTTACATCTACAGGAAGACTTTTTGGAACAGTCTCTCCATTGATTAGTTTTACAGCTGTTTGAACTGCTCTTTCACCCATTAATTGAGGTTGTTGAGCAACTGTTGCAGCTAATTTACCATCTGCTATTGCATCAAGAGCATCAGCAGTAGCATCAAAACCAATTATAACTATATCGCTAGATACACCTAATAAAGCTTGAACAGCGCCCAATGCCATTTCATCATTATGAGCAAATACGCCCTTGATTCCAGGATGAGCTTGATAGATATTTTCCATTACTGATAAACCTTCAGCTCGGTTAAAGTTTGCAGATTGACTTGCAACAATATCTAATTTAGTATCTGCTACTTCATGAAAACCTTCACCTCTATCAATGGTAGCGGAAGCACCCAAAACACCTTGAAGTTCTGCAACCTCAGAGCCTTCACCAATTTTACTTACCATATATTCACCAGCAAGTTTTGCGCCCATTACATTATCTGATGCAATAGAACAACTAACAGATTCTCCATTTACAGCACGATCAACTGAAATAACTTTTACTCCTGATTCTTTAGCTGATTTTACAGCTGGAGCAACAGCATCAGAATTTACAGGATTGATAATTATAACTTTAGCACCTTTTGAAACTAAATCATCAATATCATTTATTTGTTTAACTACATCATCACCAGCATCAACAACAGTTAACTCATAACCTTGTTTCAATGCTTCACTTTTAGCCCCGTCAACAACTGTTACAAAGAAAGGATTGTTGAGTGTTGAAATAGAAAGTCCAATTAATTTAGAACTATCCGTAGTTGTTTCTTCTTTTGAACCACCGGCAAATGCCATTGAGAGGGAACATAACATAACCAATAACATTACTGTTAATTTTTTCATATTTTAAAACTCCTTTAGTTTTATTTTTTTAATTTATCTATTACTATCTGATAATACTGCAAGTAGAATTACGATAGCTTTTACAACCTGTTGGTAATAAGATGAAATACCAATAATATTCATTCCATTATTCAAAGAGGCAATAATAATAACACCAGTTAAAGTACCGAGAATTTTACCTCTACCACCATTCATACTTGTACCGCCAACAGCTACAGCGGCAATTGCATCTAACTCATAGCCTGAACCAAGAGTTGGTTGAGCGGATCCTAATCTTGATACAAGAATCAATCCTGCAAAAGCTGCTGTGAAACCAGAAACTGCATAAACAAGATATTTTACTTTTGCAATACTAATTCCTGCTAGTGCTGCTGCTTTATAGTTACTACCCGTTGCATATGTATCACGACCTATTACTGTATTTTGTAAGAAAAATCTGAATATTAAAAACAGAATTATCATTATCCAAATGGGAACTGGAATACCTAAAAATTGGCCCTGCCCTAAAAATAATAATAGTTTACTATCACCTAAACGAGATATTGGACGACCATCACTGAATATCATTGCTATACCACGAAAAGCAGTCATAGATACCAAGGTTGCTATGAAAGGTTGAATCTTACCATTAACAACCATAACTCCATTAAGAAATCCGAGAACAATACCTGCTATCAATACAATCAATATTGCAAGAGGAGCAGGTACTCCACCTTTTAACATTCCAGCTCCCAGTAAAGCAGTTAGAGCCAAACTAGAACCAACAGAAAGATCAATACCCCCCGTTAAAATAACAACAGTCATTCCAAAAGCAATCAAACCATTTACTGAGGATTGTCTTAAAAGAGATAATATATTTTGAATAGTTCTAAATTCTGGACTTATTATACTAAGTAGTAATAATAAAAATACTAGAGCAATTTGTGATCCGTATTCCTGAATTACATTTGATTTATTTTTTAATTTATTCATTGATTGTTCCCCCTGTTGCCAATGTCATAATATTCTTTTGTGTTGCAACATCTTTGTTTATAACACCACCAATGGTTCCTTCATGGATGACCATTATTCTGTCGCTCATTCCTAATACCTCAGGAAGATCAGATGAAACCATAATTACAGCTGCACCATTTTTGACTAATTTTGTAATTAATGAGTATATTTCTTGTTTTGCGCCTACATCAACACCTCGTGTTGGTTCGTCCAAAATCAATACTTTAGGATTTGTATATAACCATTTCGCAAATACAACTTTCTGCTGATTACCACCAGATAAATTATCTGCTAGATGATTAATTCCTGTACACTTTATTGATAATTCTTTAATTGCTTTTTTTGATAAATCATTTTCTTTATTTTTATCTATAATAAAACCATTTGATGTAATTAAATCATAGTTAGTTATACCAATATTTCCCTTAATTGACTTTTCAATCATCAATCCTTCTTCTTTTCTATCTTCAGGGATATAGCCAATACCAGCATTTTTTGCATCACCTGGACAATAATGTTTGGTGTTTATTCTCTTCCCATCAAGTATTATTTCTCCATTATCTGCTTTAAAACTTCCAAAGACTGTTTTCATAATTTCAGTTCTACCAGCTCCCATAAGACCTGCAAAACCAAGCACTTCCCCAGAATGAACAGTAAAAGAAATATTTTTAAATAATCCATGTTTTGTTAAATTTTTTACTTCAAGAACAGGTTTACCAATAGGAATAATTTCCTTTTGAAACATATTTCCAAGATCACGACCAATCATCATTTTTATCAAATCATCTTTATTGGTATCAGAGATTTTTTTAGTACCTATATAACGGCCATCTCGAAGAACACTAACTCTATCACATAACTCAAAAATCTCTTCCATCCTATGTGAGATATAGATAAATGAAACTCCCTGTGATTTTAGCAGTCTTACAACAGAAAAAAGTTTATCAACTTCTTTATCAGTTAATGCAGATGTGGGTTCATCTAATATTATCACTTTAGTATTTACTAAAAGAGCTTTTGCGATCTCAACGAGCTGCTGTTGTCCAATTGATAAATTACCCAAAGTTTCATTTGGATTTATTTCTAATCCCAAACGATTTAGGACTTCATTTGTTGTAGCACACATAGCTTTTTTATCAACAACACTAAACTTTTTGGTAATTTCACGTCCTAGAAATAAGTTTTCTTCAACACTCATATCCAGCGCACTACTTAATTCCTGATAAACAAAAACTATTCCATTCTTTTCAGCCTCAATTGGATGTTTATAAGTTACCTCTTTACCATCAATCAAGATTTTTCCTGAATTCTTCTGATGTACACCTGTTAAAATTTTCATCAACGTAGACTTACCAGCACCATTCTCACCCATCAAAGCATGTATCTCACCATCTTGTAATTCAAAGTTGGCATCAAATAATACTTGATTTGTTCCAAATAATTTCGAGATATTGGTCATTTCTATATGCATTTACTATTACCTTTATCCTTTTAAAAAATACATCCTGATTGAAGAATGATATTTGCGTAGGGTGTCATTTCTCCAGTTCTAATAACGGCTTTACAGTTACTGAGATTTTGCTTTAATTCTTCGTGCGAAATGAAAGTACAAGGTATATTACTAAGTCTCTCATCAATATCTTTTAAAAGATCAGAATTGTTTTCTTTAATTTCAGTAGCCAAGAAAAACTTCTCTGCTTTGTAATCAGCTAAGATAGCATCAAGCACCTGTAAGAATGAAGGGAGATTCTTTGAAACTGACAAATCAATCAATTCAACAGAGTCAGGACATGCTAGTCCACAGTCACCTATACAGATGGAATCAGTATGTCTCATATATGATAAAATTCGTGAAACATCACTGTTTAAAATACCATTAGTTTTCATTATATATAACCCCCAATATTCTAAGTAAACGTTTACGTAAACGTTTAACATAACTAACGTTAAACTAGTATTTTAAATATGTCAAGTTTTTTTGTATTTTTTATAACGATTGTGTTCAGACCACATGCAATATTTTAAAACTAAATATTTGTAAAGTAATTACTTTTTTTTACACGAATCTCGAACTACAAGAATTGGATTTAAAATAATTTGAGATATACTTAAGTCTTTTTTTTCTACTTTATTCAAAATCAAAGTAGTTGCTTTAAGCGCAAGCTCATCCAAAGGTTGAGCAATAGTTGTCAATTTAGGGGTTGTTATTCTAGCAAGTTGAATATCATCAAATCCAATAACAGATACATCATTTGGAACTTCAATTTTTAAGCTTTTAAGACCATCTATAAAACCTAGAGCCATCATATCGTTTGTTGCAAATACTGCTTCTGGTCTATCTTTTAACTTTATGAAATCTGATACAGATTTAATTCCACCCGCAAAATGAAAATCTCCATGACTTATATAGTCTTCATTTATTTCAATTCCAGATTCTATCAATGCTTTTCTATAGCCCAATACTCTCTGGTTACTTGAGGAGATAAATGAAGGACCTCCTATGCAAGCAATTTTTGTATATCCAAGTGATATAAGATATTTAGTTGCATCATAGCCACCCTTTTCATTATTAACAATAATATTATCTACACCTTTATGGTTAACAGTTCTATCTGCAATCACTACAGGAATTGATGCATTAATTAATTTATTTATGTCATCATCGCTATTATCAGAGGATATCATAATTACACCATCAACCATTTTAGATATTAACATATCGCAATAAGATGATTGTTGCTTTACATCATTGTCGGTATTACAGAGAATGATATTATAACCTTTAGAAAAGCAACAACGATCTATTGCTCTTGCTATTTCAGAAAAAAAGGTATTGGTACAATCGGGGACAACGACACCTATAGTTTTCATTGAACCGCCTTTCAAACCACGCGCCATCATATTTGGTTTGTAATTTAGCTCATCCATAGCGTTTTTCACTTTTATCTGTAATTCATCACTTACAAAACGAGTACCATTTATAACATGTGATACAGTTGCAGTTGATGTACCAGCCATTTTAGCCACATCATGTATTGTAATCATAATTATCATAATAACTCACTTTTTGAGTTATAACAATATAAAAGTAAACGTTTAACAAAACATTCAATTATATATTTATTCGTTAAATAACTGTCTAATTTATATTTTACTATGTTATTAAATGTTTAATCCGTAATCTGCATTTTCAAGATACAAGACTATTTGAAAGATAATGTTATTCTTTATATTTGATTTTAAATTTATATAAGAGTCTTGCCACTTTGAATATAAAAAGATTAACTTTATCATTTAATTGTATAAAGTTGACTAATTAATACTTTCCACTTATAAGATTTTGAGCTATAAAAGTTAAAAATTATATCATATATATGCATAAATTTGTTAAAAAGCTATATAAAAGGGTAGATGCTAATCTTTTTATTAAAAATGTGTTAT
>JAENWY010000274.1 GCA_016649775.1 Spirochaetaceae bacterium | reverse complement strand
GCACTTCTTGCTAAAAGAATGGGCTATAAAAAAATTATTGCAGAAACAGGTGCAGGACAACATGGTGTAGCCTTAGCTACTGCCGCTGCTCTTTTAGGACTTGATTGTGATATTTATATGGGTAAAGTTGATATAGAGAAAGAAGCTCCAAATGTATCTAGAATGAAAATACTTGGTGCAAAAGTTATCTCTGTAACTCGTGGAACACAAACTCTAAAAGATGCCGTTGATGCAGCTTTTGAAGCATATCTAAAAGATCCAATTAATCAATTATATTGTATTGGTTCTGTAGTTGGTCCTCATCCATTTCCTATGATGGTAAGAGACTTCCAAAGTGTAGTTGGTCGCGAAGCTAGAATTCAAATGAAAGATTTAACTGGAGCATTACCAGATGAGGTAATAGCTTGTGTTGGTGGAGGCTCAAATGCCGCTGGTATTTTCTCTGGGTTCCTAGAAGACAAAGATGTAGCACTTCGCGGTGTTGAACCAGCTGGTAAGGGCCTCGATACTAATATGCATGCAGCAACTATTACTAAAGGTAGTAAGGGAGTTCTTCATGGATTTAAATGTTATCTACTACAAGATGAAAACGGAGAACCACTTCCTGTTTACTCAATAGCAAGTGGTCTTGATTATCCTGGTGTTGGACCACAACACTGTTATCTTCATGATATTGGCAGAGTAACTTACACTTCTGCTACAGATAGAGAAGCTGTGGAAGCATTTTATGTATTATCTAGAATGGAAGGAATAATTCCTGCTCTAGAATCAGCTCATGCGGTAGCAGAAGGTGTCAAAAGATCAGAGGAACTTGGTAAAGGTAAATCTATACTAATTAACCTATCAGGCCGTGGAGACAAAGATATTGATTTCATTTTAGAGCATTACCCTATTGTTGATTACAAGAGTGACAACGCTAAAGGTGAATACAAAGAGTTTCTTACAAAGATCCAGGAAAAAGCATAATAATTATCCTATAATTTATTAATTTCAGAGTTTCATAACAAGCAAGTTTTAATCAACTTCTTATTATGGAACTCTTTTTTGCTATATGAATAAAAAGAACCTAATTTATAATTCTATATTATTTTTGAGTTTTTAATTTAATTCTTAATTTGGGCAATTAATATAATAAGATAACTTTTAATCTAGTTATTTACATTTTTCATATTGCATTAACTCCTCAATTATCTATAATTGAAAACTATGAAAATTATAAATCAATTAGCTATAATATTGTTTATCTGTTTACTTGGTGACTATATAGCGACTCTTCTTCCTTTTGTATTTCCAGGCAGCATTATTTCTTTGATATTATTATTTATTTTATTAACAACAAATATACTTAGAGAAAAAGCGATAAGTACAGTAAGTGATTTCCTTCTAATTAATATGGCACTTTTCTTTGTACCTGCAGGAGTTGGAATCATAGACCATTTCAATGATATCTCTTCAATCATAGGTAAATTTGCAATTATAATTACAATTTCGACAATACTAACTTTTTTTTGTGCAAGCAAAAGTGTAACATTTGTAATTTATTGTTGTGAAAAAGCTAATCAAAGAAAAGAAAACAAAAGGAAAATTAAATAACCATGATCCAAAATCCACTGTTCGGTTTATTTATTACAATATTTGCATACTGTATTGGAATTTCAATTAACAAAAAATTCAAAAGAACAATATATAATCCACTTGCTATAGCAATAATATTAATCATAATTTTCTTAAAAGTATTTAATATTTCTTATGAGGACTACTCTAGAGGTGGTGATATAATTACTCTATTTTTAGGTCCTGCAACAGCGGCCTTAGCACTTTCTGTTTATAGACAAAGGCGTCTTCTTAAAAAACACTTTCTAGCTATTTTTGTTGGTACTGGTGTAGGCTCTTTAACATCTGTTGGTTCAATTGCTATTATGGGAAAATTACTCAATATAGATGCACCAACACTTTCTTCATTACTACCAAAATCTGTTACAACCCCAATTGCAATTGCAATATCAGCATCAATTGGAGGAATACCTGCAGTAACTGTTGCCGCTGTTATTATAACAGGATTACTCGGTAGTTTATTTGCACCTTTACTAATTAAAATATTTAATATAAAACACCCTGTTGCACAGGGTGTTGGAATTGGAGCATGTTCTCATGCTTTAGGAACTAGTAAAGCAATTGAATTAGGAGAAGACATTGGAGCTATGAGTGGAATCTCAATCGCTTTTTCAGGTCTTTTTACTGTTATTTTTGCACTTGCTTTTTATTAGGATCTTCAGTAGCAATTTTTGTTAATGGCTTAAATCCATAACCTAATACTTGATAAGTTTCATTTACTGATACAAAAGCTTTTTCATCCTCATCATGAATAATTTGAATCAGTGGATTAATTAAGTTATTTGGAACAACAACCATTAAGATGTCTCTATTTTGTTTAGTATAAATACCTTTTCCATGAAGAATTGTACCACCACGGTTCAATTCTTTTATTATGCGTTGACTAATTAATTCTACATTATCACTTACAATATAGGCCGTCTTTGCATACTTAGTTCCAAGATTCATAACTACATAGTTAATTGTCTGTCCTGCTATATACAAGTCAAAAATTGCAAATATAGCACGTTCTAATCCAAAGAATAATCCACCTGCTAAAAGAACTAATCCATCACAAAGGAATAAAGCTGTTCCAAGCGGAATGGGGGTATATTTATTTAAAATTTGAGCGAGTATATCAGTACCACCAGTGTTAGCTCCAGTTCTCATAACAAAACCCAGTCCTGTTCCAGATAGAAAACCACCAACGATAGCAGAAATAAGAACATCTACTTTATCAGTATAATCAAGGAAACCATTATAACCTGTCAACTG
>JAENWY010000107.1 GCA_016649775.1 Spirochaetaceae bacterium | reverse complement strand
TATAGAATAATATTTTTTTATTAATATATATGTTTGTGTATATCAAAAATTACTAATAATACGATTTTATTTCTAAAAAGTGATTGTTTCTCAAAAACTTTTCTATAAATAAATAAAAATACAGAAAAATAAAATTCTCTTTGACAGATATAGTTATATCTTTTATAGTATATAAGGATAAATAAAAAATATCCTAAAAATTTGGTATTATATAATTATTAACGTGTTAAGTTTATTAAAATCATAAAAAAATTATAATATTTGATATATTTCTCAATTAAAAAATTCATACTTTTTATATCCATAGGGAGGGATTGTATGGTCGTAGGTAAAAGAATTAATAGAGTAGATGCAGTAACCAAAGTAAAAGGTACTGCTAAATACACAGAAGATCTATTAGATGACAAAACTCTTGTAGCAAAGGTTCTTCATAGCACAATAGCAAATGGTAGAGTAATATCATTTGATTTGGAAGAAGCTAAAGCAGTAGATGGAGTAGTAAAAATAATTACATCTTTTGATGTTCCTGATATACAATATCCAACAGCAGGGCATCCTTGGTCAACTGAAAAAAGTCACCAAGATGTATGTGATAGAAAACTCTTAAATACACGTGTTAGATTTTATGGTGATGAAATTGCATGTGTTATTGCAGATAATGAAATTGCAGCTGGTCAAGCTGTGGCAAAAATTAAAGTAGAATATGAAGAATATCCTGCTATTTTTGATATGGAAGAGGCTGCAAATAATCCTGGTGAAATTCCAATTCATGAAGAGCGTCCTAATAACGTAATTGTAAAATCTTCCTATGATGTAGGTGACTATGATGAAGCAATTAAAGAAAAAGGATTAATTAAAGTTGAAGGTGTTTATGAAACACAGAAAGTTCAACAGTGTCATATTGAAAATGCTACATCTTTTGCATATGAAGAAGCGGGAAAGGTAGTAGTTGTATCTTCAACACAGATTCCTCATATTGTTCGTCGTGTTTGTTCGCAAGCACTTGGAATTGATATGGGTCTAGTTAGAATTATTAAGCCTTATATTGGTGGTGGATTTGGTAATAAACAAGATGCACTAACAGAACCTCTTAATGCTTTTTTAACTATGCAAGTTGGTGGTAGACCTGTAAAATTATTGTACACAAGAGAAGAAACTTTCTTTGGTACAAGATCTCGTCATGCTATGAAATTTTATATAACATCTTATGTAAGACCTAATGGTACCTTTGCAGCTAGAAAAATCGTAGGCTTTAGTGATAATGGTGCTTATGGTTCTCATGCACATGCTCTTGTAGCGAATGCAGTTAATGCATTTAGAATGATGTATCCTGTAGGTGCAATTAGAGGTGTAGCTTCAACTATTTATACAAACAATCCAACAGCAGGTGCTATGAGAGCTTATGGTATTCCTCAAATTGGTTTTGCTCTTGAAGCACATGTTGAAGATATTGTTGCTAAATTACCAAATATTGATTCAATTAAATTTAGATTAATTAATATGATGCAACTTGGATATGTTGATCCAGGTACATCTATTACTTGTCACTCAACTGGTTTGGAAGAGTGTATTGCAAGAGGTAGAAAATCTATTGGTTGGGATGAAAAAATCGAGAAATACAAAAACCAAACAGGTGATATTCGTCATGGTGTTGGTATGGGTATCTTCTGTTATAAAACAGGTGTTTATCCAATTGCTCTTGAAACATCAGCCGCTCGTATGATTTTAAACCAGGATGGTTCTATTCAACTACAAGTTGGAGCTACTGAAATAGGGCAAGGTGCAGATACTGTATTTACACAAATGGCAGCAGATACACTAGGTTTCACTTTTGATAAAGTTCATATAATATCTAATCAAGATACTGATGTAACTCCATACGATACTGGTGCTTATGCTTCTAGACAAACATATGTAACAGGTATGGCAGTTAAAAAGACAGCTGAATCATTAAAAAGTAAAATTTGTGCTTATGCTGGTTGGATGTTAAATAAAGATTCTTCCGATTTAGATATTATTGATAATAATATCGTTAGAGTTGGCACAGAAGATGTTCTATTAACTATGAATGAAGTTGGTATGGAATCTTGTTATAGTAGACAAAATTCAAATCACTTAGCTGCAGAAGAAACTCATCACTGTACAGATAATACTTATAGTTTTGGTGTTTGTTTTATGGATATTGAAGTTGATATACCTCTTTCAAATATTAAAATTAATAGAGTTCTTAATGTTCATGATTCAGGAACAATAATTAATCCTCAAACAGCAGAAGGTCAAGTTCATGGAGGCATGAGCATGGGTCTAGGTTACGGATTATTTGAACAAATGTTGTTTGATCCAAAAACAGGCAGAATGTTAAATGATAATTTACTTGATTATAAACTAATGACTGCTCTTGATACTCCAGATTTAGAAGTTGATTTTGTTGAACCTGTAGATCCAAGTGGTCCTTATGGTAACAAATCTTTAGGTGAGCCACCTGTAATACCAATGGCACCAGCTCTCAGGAATGCTGTGTTAAATGCTACAGGCGTTGCCGTTAATTCTATTCCATTAAACCCAGATAAACTATTTCATGAATTTAGTGCTGCTGGTTTAATAAAATAATAGAGGAGAAATAATAAATGTACGATATTAAAAATATATATCAACCTAAAAGTGTTGGAGAAGCACTTAAGATGAAAAATGAACATCCAGAAGCTTTATTATTAGCTGGTGGTAGTGATATATTAATTCAAATTCGTGATGGCAAATTAGCTGGATCAGATTTAATTAGTATTCATTCTTTAGAGGAATTACGCGGTATTAGTTTAGAAGATGATGGTACTATTTTGATTAAACCTTTAACAAGTTTTTCACATGTAACACAGAATCCTCTTATTCAAAAATTCATTCCAGCTTTGGGTGATGCTGTAGATCAAATTGGTGGGCCTCAAATCAGAAACATCGGTACTATTGGTGGTAATATTTGCAATGGTGTAACCTCAGCTGATTCTGCTTCCACTTTAAAAGCTTATGATGCTATTCTTGAAATAAGTAGTGTAGATGGTATTAGAGTACTTCCCTATGCAGACTTCTCAAAAGGACCTGGTAAAGTTGATTTAAAACCTAATGAAATTTTAACGGGAATTAGAATTTTAAAAGATTCTTATGAGAATACTTATGGCAAATACATTAAATATTCAATTAGACGTGCAATGGATATTGCTACTCTTGGTTGTAGTGTAAATGTAAGATTATCTGATGATAAAAAAACAATTGAAAGATTGAGAATTGGCTATGGTGTTGCCGGTCCAACTCCTATGAGAGTTCCTACTGCTGAATCTTTAGCAACAGGTAAGCTTATTAGTGAACAATTAATAATTGATGTTGCTACTGCTACTTTAATTGATGTTAACCCAAGAACTTCTTGGAGAGCAACAAAAGAATTTAGAATGCAGTTGGTTAAAGAGTTATGTAAAAGAGCTCTTAAAGCAGCAATAAATCAAGCTGGAGGTACAATCTAATGGCTAAACAATTAATTACTTTTACAATTAACGGTAAATTAACTGAATCATATGTTGATCCTCGTGAATCTTTATTAGATTTAATGAGAGTTGATTTAAAATTAACTAGTGTTAAACATGGTTGTGATGTAGGTGAGTGTGGTGCTTGTACTGTTATGATAGATGGAGAGACTTTTGACTCATGTATTTATCTAGCTATTTGGGCTGATGGCAAAACTATAATTACAACTGAAGGATTAACTTCTTTAGAAGGTGAAATGTCTGATATTCAACAATCATTTGTTACTGAAGGGGCTACCCAATGTGGAATTTGTACACCAGGTTTCTTAATTAGTTCTCTTCCTATTATTGAATCAGATAAGGATTTTACTAGAGAAGAAATTAAAAAACAAGTTTCAGGTAACTTCTGTCGTTGTACTGGATATCAGAATATTATTAATGCAATTGAGAAAACTCATGATAAGAGAAAAGCAGAAGGCTTGAATCATAAATAAGCAATTACTTTGCAATTTAAATAAATATTTGATATGATTTTATCAAATAGCTAAAAAAGAGGGGCTTTTGCTCCTCTTTTTTAAAACATATTATTAATGGTTTTTTGATATTATGAAAGTATAAAGGTTTATTTTATCTAATTGATAGTTAAAAATTTCAGTAGGTAATAATTTATTATAAGAAAATTTAAAGTTTTTATTTTATGCCATTTTAGTTAAAAAATGGATTGTAATTGAGTATATATACTTAAAAAAAATTAGAACTTAAAAAAAGAGAAATAAAATGAATAAAAATAAAGTCATATCGTTAATGATAAAGCCAGCATCTTCAACTTGTAATCTAAAATGTGATTATTGTTTTTACCTAGATGAATCTTTCAATAGAGAATCTCCTAATCGTGGATTTATGAATTATGAGACTATGGAAAATATAGTCAGTAAGACTTTTGCACAGAATTGCAGAATTAGTTTTATTTTTCAAGGAGGAGAACCTTCTCTTGTAGGTCTCAATTGGTTTGAAAAATTTATAGAATTAGAGAATCAATATAAAAAAGAAGATTCTATTATAGATCATTTTTTTCAAACAAACGGAACTAATATTGAAGAAGATTGGGCAATTTTCTTTAGCAAAAATGACTTTTTAGTAGGAGTCTCTTATGATGGACATAATAGAATTCATGATATTCATAGATCTCAAGTAAATGGTAAAAAAAGTTCAAGATTAGTAAATAAAGGTATTTTAAATTTAAAGAAAGAAGAAGTTGAATATAATATCTTATCTGTTGTTACTAATGAAGTTGCAGAAAATATTGATATTGTTTATCAAGGTCTTTTAGATAAAGAGGCTTATTTTCAACAATTTATAGCTTGTTTAAATCCTATGTTTGATAGTAGTGAAAACAAATATTTAGATCCTAATGTTTATGGTAAATTTTTAATACGACTATTTGATCTTTGGACACGTTCACTAGAGGATGGATATAATGTTTCAATTAGACTATTTAACAATTTTATCTCAATAATAATGGGTTATCCCCCAGAGGCTTGTGATATGATGGGAAATTGTTCAATTCAATATGTTATTGAAGCTGATGGTGATATCTATCCTTGTGATTTTTTTTGTTTAGACTCTTATAAACTTGGGAATATAAATTCAGAGAGTTTTAAAGAATTTGATAAGCAAAGGTCAGACATAAAATTTATTGAGAATTCCCTTATCAAACCAGATGAATGTATTTCTTGTAAATACTTCAATTTATGTAGAGGTGGTTGTCCTCGTTATACTAGCAAAGAAACTAATAAGTTCCGCTTCTGTGAGAGTTATAAAATGCTCTTTGATGCAAGATTAGATCAGTTTGGAAAAATTGCTAAACAAGTCATGGCGAATAATTCTAAATAGAGAAATTCTTTGCCATTTGCATAATATCAATTGCTCCATGGCTAAGATATTTATTTTTATGATGAATAATTAAGTAGGTTCTATTAAATTCTTCATCATCTATATTTATTTGTTTAACTTGCAATTTTAAAAGGTTATTATCAACTACACTGTTTGGGAGTATGGATATTCCAAGATTTTCAGAAACCATTGAAAGTATTGCATCAGTCGATATACTTTCCCAAACAGTAGATTCTTCAAATTTATGTTTTGAAAATACTTTTTCAATTAGAGCCCTTCCTGCACTATCTGCTTCTCTTAGTATTAACTGCTCTCCTTCTAAATCTTTTACAGAAACCAATTTCTTTTTAGATAATTTGTGTTTGTTTGAAACAACTAGAACTAATCTATCTTTGAAAAAGGGGGTAGTGCTCAACATTGATGATTCATGACCTATATTATCTGACTCTATAAAACCAATATCAATTTTGTTTTCGCTAGCTAAGGTAGCAATTGAAGCTGAATCTTTTATAACTACATTTAATTTTGTTTCAGGATATTGGTTTTGAAATTCTTTAATTAGTTTAGGAATTATAAAAATTCCAATAGTTATGCTAGAACCTATGAATAATTGATTTGTTTTATCATAATCTTTGATTTGAGTTTCTAAGTTTAAAAAATTATTATTTATTTCTCTTGCATAAATTAGGAAGTTCCTCCCAGCTTCTGTTAAGACGAGAGAGCGAGAGATCCTATCAAATAGTTTAATTCCGTAATTCTGTTCTATTTCCTTAATCCCTAAACTAATCGTTGGTTGGGCTAATTTTAAATAAACTGAAGCTTTTACAGTACTACCAGTATCACAAACTGCTATAAAGATTTGAATGTGCCTAAGTGTCATAATTCCTCCATCTATAATGAAAACATTATATATAATATTAATATATGTTATTTTACAAATATTTAATAGAAGTGTATAGTGTATTATATAGAAGGATTAAAAATGAAAAAGAAAGAATATTGGCAATTATTTAGAATCATGTTTACTTTAAGTACTTTTACTTTTGGTGGTGGTTATGTAATTGTTTCATTAATGAAAAAGGAATTTGTTGATCATCTACATTGGATAGACGATGATGAGATGCTAAATTTAGTTGCTATAGCCCAAAGTAGTCCAGGTGCTGTTGCTGTAAATGGATCTATGTTAGTTGGATATAAAGTTGGTGGAATTAGAGGTGCAATTGTATCAATTCTTGGAACAATTTTACCCCCATTTATAATTCTCTCAATTATATCACAATTTTATGCTCAGTTCAGAGCTAATAGATATGTAGGAGCTTTTCTCCTTGGTATGCAACCAGCAATTGCAGCTATTATAGCTGATGTAACAATTACCCTTGGTTGGAATATCATAAAGAAAAAAGAAGTTCTTTTTATTATAGTAATGGTTTTAGCTTTTATTGCTAATTATTTTGGACATGTTAATGTTATTTTCTTAATATTTGTTTGTGCAATCATTGGTGCAGTTTATACAGTATATTCTGAAAAACATCAAATAAAAAAGGAGCTTAAATAATGTTATTACAGGTATTTTTAAGTTTTTTACAAATTGGTGCTTTTAGTTTTGGTGGTGGTTATGCAGCTCTTCCACTTATTCAAGATCAAGTAACAATTCAACACACATGGATGACATTAACTCAGTTCACTGATTTAATTTCAATCGCAGAAATGACTCCAGGGCCAATAGCTGTTAATAGTGCTACCTTTGTAGGTATTCATTTGGCCGGAATCGAAGGTGCTTTAGTAGCAACTCTAGGTTGTATAATACCTTCTTGTATCTTTGTTTCTGTATTAGGATATTTCTATTATAAATATGGTGAACTCCCTATAATTAAAGGAATTCTTGCAGGTTTAAGACCTGCTGTTGTTGCTATGATTGGTGGAGCAGGAATTACAATTTTAGTTTTGGCTGTATTTGGTCGTGCAACAGGAATGAGTGTAAACTATATAGCCATAGCTATAATGGTTATGTCTTTTATACTTTTAAGATGGAAACATATGAATCCTATATATGTATTATTATTGTCAGGATTAATTGGTGGGGCAGTTTACTTAGCACTTGGCTTAGTATAATTTAATATTTCTATTTTAGTTCATAATTGCTATTAATTTTCAGTTATGGGCTTTTTTTTGCAT
>JAENWY010000003.1 GCA_016649775.1 Spirochaetaceae bacterium | reverse complement strand
GATTTACTACAAAAAATAATACGAATTTGATCGTATTAAAAATTAAAGTTCTAAGTTAACCCAATGAGGATAATGATAGCCAGTAAAAGCTTCAAACTGAAGTTTACCTTGTTCTATTAACATACGTTTGCCATTATATGTCTTACATCCAGCAGCCTTTGCTTTATCTAAGAAAGCAGTATTTTCAGGTTTATAAATTAAATCATAAACATATTCATTACCATTAAATTCTAAAGTGGGAACAGGATTAACTCCTAAGCTTTCATTCATACCAACAATAGTGGTCTGAACAATTAAATCTACTTTACCACTATAATTAGAAACATTTTCAAGTAAATCCCAATTACTCATAGTCTCTGAGGAAAGATGAATAGCTTTTTCTTTTGTCCTATTTACTATAGTAACTTTAACATGATGATTTCTAAGAGCCCATACTACAGCACGAGCAGCACCCCCTGCACCTATAACCAAAGCACTTTTAATATGCTCATTTGCTATTTCTTCCTCAATTGGTACTAAAAAACCATAATAGTCAGTATTTATCCCCTTCCACATTCCTTGAATTCTTGTAATTGTATTACATGCTCCAATTTGTTGAACTTCTCTTGTTATTTTACCAAGATATGGTAAGACATCTCTCTTATGTGGAACTGTTACAGAGAATCCATGTATTTGAATTAATTCAGCTAATTTAAAAAATGTTCTAACTTTATCAACAAGAAAAGGAACATAAATTGCATTATAGTGAATTGAATCAAATCCAGGATTATGAATTTTAGGAGAATCTGTATGTAAGACAGGATTTCCAATAATTCCATATATATTTGTTTTAGCATTAACTTGATCTGCTCTATATAATATCTTTAAAGCTTTTGGAGTTAATTGACCTGGCGCTTCTTCGTTTTCAGAGGCAAAGGTAAGCATAGAACCAATTTTCTTATAAAGAATTCTTGTACAAACGCCATAGGGTCCCATTGCTACTATAATCTTTTCTTTTATATCTTTTAATTCTTGTTGTATTCTAAATATTGTGACTACATCAACAATAGTATTAGGGGTAACAGCAATTTTTGGAATATCACCCTTCTTAGCAAGTTTAGTAACTTTAGAAAAAAGCTCAGCAGGAACTTTTTCAAAATCATGATAACTTCTAATTATTTTAATTCCTTTTGCCCTTAACTCTGCTTCAAAATCATTACGAACATCTTTGTCATCTTCTTTTACTTTTAAATCAGACTTCTTTACATCATCTTCAATATCAACATAAGAAAAGTCTCCTTTCAATACAATAGAACGTAATATAGATATTCTTGTTTTATCATTTAATTTAGAAGCTCCACCATCGGAAACTCTTCTAAAAGTTGCAATTGTGGGCAATCCACATAAACGAGGAAATATTTGCGCACTCGCTAATTCCCGCTCCTCTAACAAGTCTAATCGTAACTCAACAATATCAATATATTCTTTATTTCTTTCTACTTGTTTTAAAGCAGAGGTAAGTGTTTGTTCACTAGTGGTTAAACAGATCAACTAAATTTCTCCTTGTTGTCATTTAAAACAACATATTGTATGATAATAATAACCTTAAAACAACCACATATCAACACAATAATGGAGAAAATATAATGGGAACTCTACAAGTTCAGGATATTAGTCTCGCTTTTGGCGATAGAGATATCCTTTCAAATATAAATTTCACTCTATATGAGAAATCAAGAGTTGCTCTTGTTGGAGGGAATGGTTCTGGTAAATCAACACTTCTTAAAATAATTTGTAACATAATACCCTCAGATAGTATGAATGTAAGTCAAACTAAAGGGATAAGGGTCTCATATCTACCTCAGAGCGATATAGTTTTTGAAGAAGCAACATTATATAATGAAGTAGAAAAAGGATATTTTAGATTTAATGAAATGCTAATTAGAAAAAAGGAATTAGAAGAACTTTTATCACATATTGATGAGAGTGATAAGATTGATTCTGAATTATTAGAACTTCATAATATCCAAGAAGACTTACTACTTAGTGGCTATTTTGATAGAAAAATTAAAATAGAACAAATACTTAAAGGTTTAGGTTTTCATCATGAAGATTTAACTAGGCACTGTAGTGAGTTCTCAGGTGGATGGCAAATGCGTGTCGCACTTGCAAAAATACTTGTAGAAAATCCAGATATAATGTTCCTCGATGAACCTACAAACTATCTTGATATAGAGGCTAGAGTATGGCTTAGAAACTATTTAAAAGTATATTCTGGTGGATTGATGTTAGTAAGTCATGATCAAGATTTTTTAGACCAAACTGTTAATGAAGTTTATGAACTCTTTAAAGGTGGTTTGACTAAATATGCCGGGAACTACACTCAATATATAATACAAAGAGAAATTGAAATTGAGCAAAAAGAAAAAGAAGGGAAAAGCCAAGCAGAACAAATAGCTAAAACAGAAGTATTTATTGAAAAATTCAGATACAAAGCTTCAAAAAGTAAACAGGTTCAAAGTAGAATAAAGCAACTTGAAAAAGTTGAAATAATAGAAGTCCCTTCTCATTTAAAAAAAATGCATTTTCAATTTCCAACAGCACCTCATTCCGGTAATGATGTTATGAAAATTGTAAAGCTTTCCAAAAATTTTGGAGAACATCAAATTTTTAAAAATTTGAATTTTCATGTAAATAAGGGGGACAGATTAGCAGTTACTGGTGCAAATGGAGAAGGTAAATCAACTCTTCTTAGAATTTTATGTCGTCAGGATAACGATTATACAGGTCAAATCATAGATGGAGTGGGATTAAAGATTGGGTATTTTGCTCAAGATACTGAAAAAACACTTAATCAAGCAAATGATTTGATGGGTGAAATTTCGCAAGTTACACAAACTTGTGATTTACCTAATATTAGAAATTATCTAGGTGCCTTTCTATTCCAGGGTGATGATGTATTTAAATCAATTAGTGTATTAAGTGGAGGAGAAAGATCTCGTATAGCTTTACTTAAAATATTAATGAATCCTGTTAACCTACTTATTTTAGATGAACCAACTAACCACTTAGATATAAATTCAAAGGACATGTTAATTGAAGCTCTAAAAGGATATGACGGTACAATGATATTTGTATCCCATGATTCCTATTTTATTGAGCATCTTGCTACAAGAATTTTATATCTATCAGAAGAGAAACCTGAATTCTTTGAAGGTGGATACAGTTACTTTAAAACAAGACTTGAAGAAAAAGAAAAAATTGAAAGTAATAATATAGAAACTGTTGAAAATGTTGAAGTATCCACAGGAGCTTTAAGCTATAAAGCACAAAGAGAAAAAAATAATAGATTAAATAAGCTCCAAAGAGAAAATGAAAAGCTATTAATTGAAAATGATAAATTAACTGAAAAAATTTCAGAATTAGAAATTGAAATGTCTAAAAGTGAAGTGTACAGTGATGCTACTAAAATTACTAAGGTAATGAGTGACAAAGAAAAACTTGAGTTAAAGATGGAAGAAAATGAAGAGCTTTGGCTAGAAGTGGAAGAAGAAATTACTCAGTTGTCTTCCGAGTTAAAGATATGAGGAAGAAGTTAAATTCATATTTTGATACTATCATTTTAGCCTCAGCTTCTCAGGCAAGGAAAGACATACTTATTAAAGAAGGTTTAGAAGTAATTGTAAGACCTACTGATACTAATGAAATTTTAGAGAATGTTAGTTTAAATAATATTGAGAATAAATTAATCTCTTTAGCAGAAGAAAAATTAAATCAATATTTAGATCAATTTGGATTCCAGAATATTCCTATTCTTACTTGCGATACTGTAATATATTTTAATAACAAAATTATTGGCAAATCAAAAGATAAAGACGATGCTTTCAATACTCTTATTAGTTTTAGTGGAAAAATGCAACAAGTTTATTCAGGTATGTGCTTAAAACTCCCAAACAAAAGACTAATTAAATGTTGTGATGTTGCTAATGTTTATTTTAAAAATAATAGTACAGAAGATATTAATAAATATATAAATACAGAAGAATGGTTAGGAGCTGCAGGATCATATCGTATTCAATCAAAAGGTTATAATCTAATTGATAAGTATTTGGGTGATTTTAATACTATTGTGGGGTTGCCTCTTTTGTCAATTTCTGGTTTACTGAATGCAACTCTGTCTTAGATAGAGAAATTTCCGCTCCTTATTGGAGTGAGATATATACGAAGGGTGACGATCCTGCAATAGCAAAGTGCGCTATAGCTTGTATTTTTTATCGTCAGTTTAGGAGATTAATATGTCCGTAGTAACAATGAAAAGCCTATTAGAATCAGGCGTACACTTTGGCCACCAAACAAAAAGATGGAATCCAAAGATGGCTCGTTTCATTTTCTCTCAGAGAAATGGAATTCATATCATAGATCTACAAAAGACTTCAACTTGTATTGTTGAGGCTTATGATGCTGTCCGTAACGTAGTTAAAGATGGCAAATCAATTTTATTTGTAGGTACTAAGAAACAAGCTCAACTTGTAATTGAACAAGAAGCTAAACGTTGTAACATGCCTTACATCAACAATCGTTGGTTAGGTGGTATGTTAACTAACTTCACAACAATCAAAAAATCAATTTCAAAACTAAAAAAAATCGAAAAGATGGAAAGTGATGGTACATTCGAATCTCTAACTAAGAAAGAAGTTTCTTTATTAACAAAACAAAAAACTAAATTAGAGAAGAACCTTGGTGGTATCAAGGACATGAAAGAATTACCTGGTGCTGTATTCATTATAGATACTAAAAAAGAAGCTATTGCTGTAACAGAAGCTAAGAAATTAGGCATTCCTGTTGTTGCTGTAGTTGATACAAACTGTGATCCAACAGACATTACTTACCCAATACCTGGTAACGATGATGCTATTAGAGCTATCGCTTTATTTGTTGAAATTATTGCTAACGCTGTAATTGATGCAGACAATGAAGTTGGTATTCAAATTGTTGAAACATTAACAGATGAACTTCCAGAAGAAGTTGAAGTAGTAGTAATAGAAGAAGAAGAAGAAGTAGTATTCTCATCGGATGAAGATCTTTCAAACTTTGTAGCTACAGAAGCACTTAAAGTAACTGAAGAAATTGTTATCGAAGAAGCAGTAACAAGTGTAACTGACGGAATCGAAGTTGACGATAAAACTTTATACCAAGACTAGGAGATTATTATGGAAATTAAAGCTGCTACAGTTAAAAAATTACGTGACGCTACAGGCGCAGGTATGATGGATTGTAAAAAAGCTCTAGTAAAAGCAGAAGGCGATTTCGCTCTTGCTGAAAAGCATCTAAAAGAGATGGGTCTAGCTGCTGTTGCTAAAAGATCTGATCGTGCTACAGAAAACGGTAGGATTTTTACAAGAATTACTGCTAATAAAGCAATTCTTGTTGAACTTACATGTGAGACAGATTTCGTTGCAAATAACGAAGACTTTGCAAAATTAGGCGAAAAAATTATTGATGTAATTCTTGAAAAAAATTACACTGAAGTTAATGATGAATTAAATACTATGGTAATTGATTTAATTGCTATTATGAAAGAAAACATGACACTTAAACATTTTCTATTATTTAATTTATCCGCTACAGAATACGCTACTTCCTATATACATGGTGCTGGCGAAAAAGGTGTATTAGTAGAATTTAAAGCTGACAAAGCTGAAGCATTCGAAAATGTAGCTGTTAAAGAATTCTGTGCAGATTGTTCATTACATGTTGCTGCCTTTACTCCTCAATATTTAGACCCTTCTCAAATTCCTGCTGCTGACTTGGATGAATTAAATGATATATTCACAAAACAAGCATTAGGCATGGGTAAACCTGAAAAGATTATTCCAAATATTGTAAAAGGTATGGTAGCAAAGAACCACGCTCAAACATGTTTTGTTAAACAAGCATTTGTTAAAGATGACAAAGTTTCAGTTGAAGCAAAAATGAAAGAAGTTGCTAAAGCAGCCGGTTGTAAATTAGAAATCACTGGTTTCCAATTATTCTCAACTGGAGCTTAGGTTTTTTACACTAACTAAATAATTTAAAAGCTCACTGGTGAAAACTAGTGAGCTACTTATTAAAAGAGGTAATTATGGAAAATATCATTAACAATTGCGAAAGCAAAATGGAAAAAACAGTTTCTGCATTAGACAATGAATACAAAAGTCTAAGAACTGGTCGTGCAAGCGCAGCCTTATTCAATAACATTAGTGTTGAATATTATGGTGCACAAACTCCTCTATCACAAGTTGGATCTATTAGTGTTCCTGAAGCTCGTATAGTAGTTATTCAACCTTGGGATAAATCTATTTTACCAGCTATTGAAAAAGCAATAATGAAAAGTGATTTGGGATTAACTCCTAACAATGATGGTAAATTAATAAGAATCAACTTTCCATCGCTAACATCAGATCGTCGTAAAGACCTTGCAAAACAAGCCAAACAAATTGCTGAAAAAAGCAAAGTTTCAATTAGAAATATTAGACGTGAAGCAATGGATGAAATCAAAGCTTTAGAGAAAAAATCTGATATCAGTGAAGATGATCAAAAAGCAAGCGATGCTAGAATTCAAAAATTGACAGACAACTTTGTTATTCAAATTGGTGAAATTGCAATTGCAAAAGAAAAAGAAATCATGGAGATCTAGATATGGCAGATAACAACCTAGAACATCTTGGTATAATCATGGACGGTAATGGTCGTTGGGCAAGTAAACGTCATCTACCAAGAACCGCGGGACATCTTGAAGGATTAAAAGCTTTAAAACGTTGTATCCTTGGTAGTATTGAGATGGATATAAAGTTTTTATCACTATATGCTTTTTCTACAGAAAATTGGTCGCGACCAAAAACAGAAGTAAACTACTTAATGAATTTGATCGCAACCAAATTACCTGGAGAATTAAAATTCTACATGTCTAAAGGCATAAGAATTTTAATAAGAGGTAGAAAAGAAAATCTACCTCAAAATGTATCAGAAGCTATTACTAAAGTAGAAGATGCAACAAAAGAAAATTCTATTATAACAGTAATCATTTGTTTTAATTATGGTGGTCAAAGTGAAATAGCTGATGCTATTAACAAAATTATCGAAAAAAAAATTACTACTCTAATAACTCCTGAGCTTATTAGGGAAAATATACAATTCCCATTTTTACCTCCGGTTGACATGATTGTCAGAAGTGCTGGTGAAAAAAGACTAAGTAACTTTCTTTTATGGGAAAGTGCCTACTCTGAATTAGGTTTTTATGATAAACTATTTCCAGATTGGAATGAAGATTTTATAAAAGAAATAATTATAGAGTTCCTAACTAGAACAAGAAAATTCGGAGGCCTTGGAAAATGACAACTTTCCATAAGAGACTTGCAACAGTATTTATTGGAGTCCCATTTATAATATTAGTGGTGTTTGGACTGCCTCAATATAATCATTTAGCATTTGCTATTGTTGCGACTTTATTTGCATATGTAGGATCAAAAGAAATAACAACAATAATTAAAAATAAGACAAATATAAAGTTAAATATTCCTTTTCAATTAGGTATCATACTCCCTATTTCTCAATGGTTATCAATTTCATTAAACTATCCTAATTTGACAGAAATTTGTTTAATCTTTTTAATTTTATATGCATTTTCTAAAGAAATTTTTCAAGGTGCAAAAGATGATAAGCCCTTTAATGATTCATTAATGAAAATAGCTTATGATACCTTAATAATATTTTATCCTAATTTCTTAGTTTCCTTTATAGTTAGTTTTAGCAGTCTTGAAAATTCATCTTCTTTTTATGCAATGTTTTTCATTTTAGTATTTTCAAATGACATATTTGCTTATATATTTGGAATTCTTTTAGGTAAAAATAATAGAGGTGTTTTTTTAGTTAGCCCAAATAAAAGTTTAGCAGGCTTTGTTCTTGGTGGCTTTAGCGCTGTAGCTTGTGGTGTAGCTTGTTATTATTTTGTACCAGACATCGCTCAGGAAATAAATGTATTTGAAGCTGCTTTTATAGCATTATTGGTTTCCATTAGCGCAAACATTGGAGATTTAATAGAATCTGTAATTAAACGATCAGCTGTTATTAAAGATTCAGGAAAGCTATTTCCTGGCCGTGGTGGTGCATTAGACAACCTCGATTCAATACTTATAGCAGGTCCTGTATTTTATTTATTAATACAATTATTAGGAATGTAATTCATGAAAAAAGTTATTATTCTTGGGGCTACAGGTAGTATAGGTACTACCTGTTTGCATTCTATCAAAAACAAAAATTTACCACTCGAAGTTGTTGGAATTACAGCAAATACAAAAGTTAGAGAATTAGAAAATATTGGAGATTCTTTCAATGTTAGAAATTTACATTTAGCTACAAATCAAGCTCGTTGTGACTGTTTTAATTATTATAATAGCATAGAAGAACTTCTTGATACTGTAAAATGCGATATTGTTCTAAATGGTATTTCCGGTTTTAGCGGATTGGCTGCTAGTGTAAAAGTTTTAGAAAGAGGAATTGATTTAGCATTAGCAAACAAAGAATCTGTTGTAGCTGGTGGTTCATTTATTTTTGATCTCGCTTCCAAAACAGGAGCTAATATCTACCCTGTTGATAGTGAACACTCTGCAATAAAATCTCTTCTAGATGCTCACAAAAAAGAACATGTAAAATCATTGATAATAACAGCTAGTGGTGGTCCTTTCAGAACACTTGATAAAAAAGACTTTAAAAACATTACTGTGCAACAAGCATTAAATCATCCAACCTGGAAAATGGGTAAAAAAATTACAATCGATAGTTCCACTTTAGCAAATAAAGCATTAGAGGTAATTGAAGCTGCTTACTTATTTGGTTTTAATGAAAATAATATTGAAGTAGTGGTACACCCTCAATCAATTATTCATTCAATGATAAGAATGCACGATGGCGCGGTTTATTCACAAATGGGAACTCCTAATATGTCTTTACCTATTATAGAGGGTTTACTGGGAGTTTATGACCATTCTAATCTAGTTGATCCAATGTCTTTTGATAATTTAACGCTAACTTTTGAGAAACCTGATTATGATAGATTTCCTCTTCTAAAGATTGCTTTCGATATATTGAAAAAAGGAAAATCTTACGCTATTGCTTTTAATGCCTCCAATGAAGTAGCTGTGTATGCTTTCTTAAAAGAAAGGATTTCCTATTTACAACTACAGGATTGTGTAATATCAACAATGCAAAATGATTTTATGGATATTTGCACGAATTTATCAGAAAGTATAGAGATTGATAATAAAGCTCGAGCTATTGCTAATAGATACATAAATAGCTTATAAATTATTATATGGATCAAATTTTACAAACTTTAATAAAATATGTGCTTGGCATATTTGGTATTGGTAGCATTGTTATATTACATGAGTTGGGACACTTTATTGCTGCTCACTTAAATGGTATCGAAGTTGAAATATTTTCTCTAGGGTTTGGTCCAAAAATTGTTGGTATAAAATTAAGGAAAACAGAATACAGATTATCCCTTATTCTTTTTGGTGGTTATTGCAGACTTAAGGGCTCCGATGATTTAACTAGGGCATTAGATATTAAATCTAATAAATTTATTCATATAGAAAATGGTTCTCTTTTTTCTGTTCATCCCTTTCACCGATTAATGACCTATTTAGCGGGACCATTAACTAATGTTTTAATTTCAATAGCTCTTTGTACAATTCTAGCAGCTCTTTCATATTCAACACTTTCTACTCCAGCCTATGTAGCGCCAGTAAGTGATTATCCGACTTTTTTTAATAATAATAGTAGTCCTGCAAAAGATGCTGGAATAATTAAAGGTGATCAAATTATAAGTATAGAGAACACTAAAATAAGAGATTATCAAGAAGTAGTAGATATATTAACAAAAACCAAAAAGCAAGATTTGAAATTTACTATAAAAAGGAAATTTGCAGATGGAACCTCTAACAATTCAGAATATGTAGTGTCTGGAGTCAAAAATGAGAATAATACATTTAGATATGGTCTTACAAATATTGTTGATACTACTATTGCCTCTGTTAGATTTTTAAGCCCTGAAGAAAAAGCAGGATTAAAAAAAGAAGATAATATTTTATCAGTCAATGGAATTATTGTAGCTAATAACCTTGATTTATTAAAAGAACTTGAAGTATTAAATGATTCCCCAATTACTTTGAGAATATTAAGAGGAAACAAAATTCTTTCTATAAATTATTCAAAAGACTTTAGTGAAGGTAAATATATTAATAATTTTTCACTCTATTCCCCAACTCGCATTATTAAAGGTCAACCATTAAACACAGCATTAATAACAGGATTTAATAATGCGTTTAATTTATTTAGCAATACTGTTAATTCATTATTAAGCGTAATTAATGGAAGATCTGACGATGTTAGACAGGTATTTACCGGCCCCGTAAGAGCCTCTCTTATGATTGGTGATATAACAGTCATGGGCTTTGAAAATAATGTTAAATCTGGATTACGAGCTCTTTGTTATCTATTAGCAGTAGTGTCTATATCAATTGCAATTGCTAACATATTACCATTGCCAGCTTTTGATGGAGGACAAATTCTAATTTCATTAATTGAAGGTATTACAGGAAAACGAATTTCTCCAAGAAATTATTGGAGAGCTCAATTAATAGGAATGATAGGATTAATATGTATATTCGCTTTTATGTATTTTATTGATATACGTTATTTTTATCTATTGAACTTAAAAAGATAATTAAACTCAATTACCAATTATATGAAATTGACAATCATAAATTTGCAACATAACATAGAATATATTAAGGTTTAATTTAATTTATTTTATTTAATTAAATTTAGGGAGATAAATTATTTATGAAAAGTTATGCAACAATACTCGTTGATAATAATATGGGGCAGCATCGTTATTTAATAAATGAACATGGTTTTTCATTATATCTGGAATAAGAAAATACTAAGTTACTTTTTGATTTTGGTTCTACTAACGCAATTGCTAAAAATGAAAAACCTTAAATATTGATTTATAAGATGTTGATATATTAGTTGCATCTCATAATCACTATGATCATATAAATGGTTTATTAGAACTTGAAAATATAATACATAATAAAAAATTATAAGCCAGTAAAGATTTTGATTTTAAAAGATATGCTAGAATTGAAGATAGTAATAATATTCTTGAATATTTAGGTTCTAATTTAAACAAACAGTTTTTAAAAAATAACAATATAAGTAAAATTGAAATATCTAAACAAAAAAATATAACCTTAAAAATCCATTTAATTTCATCTTTTAAACATCAAGAAGAGAAACTGCCCTTTCATAGATTTGTTTATGAAAAAGATAATGTAATGTATAATGATTATTTTAGCAGTGAAATTTCTTTAGTAATAAAAAGAGAACATGATTTAGTGCTAATAGTAGTTTGTTCTCATTCTGGAATTCTCAATATAATTGATATAGTAAATTCAGTATTTAAAAAAAATGTTTCTACAATTATTGGTGGAACCCATTTATCTCAAGCTAATGAGGCTGAGCTAATTGACATCTCAAATGAATTAACTAAGAGAGGAATTACTCATACATATCTTAATCATTGTAGAGGCAAAAATATCTTGCTCTATTTAAAAGAAAAAGGAATAAATACTTATGCAGCAAATGTAGGAACAACAATCCTTTTATAATTTCTATATAATAATTTAAATATTTTTTTCTTCTATATTTTTTACATAATTTTAAAAAAATCAATTAAATTAATTTATTAATTGATTTTAACCTTAAAATAAACGTAATTTCAATGATTATTTATACCCATTTCATATAATGTGTGTACTATTTGCACACTTGTAACTATTTGACCATTTTTAGAGTCAATTAGTAATAGTATACTATTTAAATAAGAGTTTAATAAAAACATATAAGGAAGTAAATTATGAATATTACTCAAAAAGCCACACGTACAGCCATTGGAGCAGGTATTGATTTAGGCTTAAACCATGCAAAAAAAAACCCACAGGAAGGAATTTCCGATATTTTAAATGTTCTAGATAAATTCTATAAACCAACTAAAGATGACAAAAAATTATCAGGTGGAAATGCTTTTTCGGGAATGATTAGTCAGGTAAATGATCCTGAATCAAAATGGGGTCCCTATGCTAATAAAATTCTTAAAAATGTAAACCAACATCAAATTAAAACCTTACTGCTTAATCTTGCCTATGAGGCTGGATATAAAGGTCTAGCAAAAGTAAGAGCGACAAGTGAAAAATATGACTGTAATGTCCCTTGGACAATTTTATTTGATCCAACTAGTGCTTGTAATATGCATTGTAAAGGCTGTTGGTCTGGTGAATATGGTAATAAAGACAACTTAAGCTTTGAAGAAATGGATTCCATAGTTACACAAGGAAAAGAACTTGGAACACATTTCTATTTATTGACTGGAGGAGAACCTCTAGTTAGAAAAAATGAAATAATAAAATTAGCAAAGAAACATAGTGATTGTGTATTCCAAGCTTTTACAAATGGAACATTAGTTGATGAAGCTTTTGCAATAGAAATGGAAAAACTTGGAAACATAATGCTAGGTATTTCTCTAGAAGGGTTAGAAGAACAAAACGACTTTAGACGTGGTAAAGGATGCTTTAAAGCAGTAATGAAAGCTATGGATATCTTAAAAGCTCATAAACTAGCTTTTGGTCTTTCAATTTGTTGGACAAAATATAACTGTGAAACAGTTTTATCTGAAGAATTTTTAAATCTAGTTGAAGAAAAAGGTGCATTATATGCATGGTATTTCCACTTTATGCCAGTTGGAGAGAAAACTACTAATGAACTAGTTCCAACTACGGAACAAAGAAGAGTATTTATTAAAAGATTAAGAGAAGTTAGATCTTCACATAATCCTCATCAAATATTACCTATTGATTTCCAAAATGATGCTGAATTTGTTGGAGGTTGTATTGCAGGTGGTAGACACTTCTTACATATTAACCCATTAGGAGATGTTGAACCTTGTGTATTCATTCACTATTCAACAGCTAATATTAAAAGAGATACTTTATTAGAAGCTCTACAACAACCTTTGTTTATGCAATATAGGAAAAGACAACCTTTTAATGAAAATATGCTAAGACCTTGTCCAATGTTAGAAAATCCTGAAAATCTACCTGATATGGTTGAAAAAGCTGGTGCAAAATCAACAGATTTCACTGATCCAGAAGTTGCTAAGCATTTAACAGATAAAAATGTTGAATATGCAAAAGCTTGGGCACCTGTAGCTGATGAGATTTGGAAAGAAATGGTAGCAGAAAAAGAAGCTAAAAAAAAATCTAAAGAAAATAGTGGAAATAAAGTAGTCAACGATTAACTCATATAGTTTTACATAAAAAACAATTGTAATTTTTTACAATTGTTTTTTATGTCTGAACATCTTTTTAATTAATAAATATCTTTATATTGCTGTTATTGCTCAATCTAATTTACTCTTTGACAATTAAGATATTTGTCTAATAAAGCAAAATAAAATATTCAGTTTGTCACCTTTATTTATCAACTTAGCTATTATATAATAATTGAATTATTCAAATTTAAACTTATAAATAGGGAAAGAGAACTCTCATACTTCACTCATAGATCAATTAAGGTTTCACTTATCAATATCATGTTTATAGTTATATCTCTTAATTATTTGTATGCAAAACCGACACAACAACAAAATTTGTATATACATTTTTTATGATGGAATTACTGTTGTCTGTCTCACCTACCTTAACCGATTGTGTTACAAACTTAAAAATTCAAAACAAACAACTTGAATAGCAACATTAATGTTGATGTATCTATTTTAATAAAATGCAATTTGAATATATATTGTCAAAAGAAATGAAAAAGATATCACTATAATAAACATACTAGCCTCTGATATATGCTTTTTTTAGAAAACCTAAAACTGTAAAATTTTTCTTTACAAGTAAAATCCTGGAAAACAACTATTAGAATTAATCAAGAATCTAAATATTGTAAATCCTGTAGTTTATAAAACTTATAATATAATCAAATATAAGCTATAATAGCCAAAAAACAAGCTACAGAAGTTCTTTGCTCATACATCGTATAATTTTGTGTTATTTAATACAGACCAGCTTTAATAAGCCTTTTATGTTAAAGTCTTATTAATTAATGGAGTATAAAAATTTATTTAAATTTTCTAAGATTATTTTGGCTGTTGATTAGCCGACATATCGTTTAGCATCTCTTCAAAACGTACAATTTCTTTATTAAAACCTAGATGAAGTTTACCTGTAGCACCATTACGATTCTTTGCAATTAAAACTTCTGTATCTTGAATCAAGTCTTCACTATCAGATTTTCTATGAAGTAATATTACAACATCAGCATCTTGTTCAATAGCTCCAGATTCTCTTAAATCACTTAACTTTGGAAGAGCACCATCACTTTGTCGTCCTACCTGTGATAATACAACTATAGGAATGTTTAATTCCCTTGTTAATTGTTTAAGCATTCTTGAGATACTAGCAATTTGTTCATGTCTAGGAACTAAACCATTATTAGTATTAGAACTTTGAATTAAACCAATATAATCAATAAAAAGAATATCAATATCTTTTTCTCTTTTCATTTTTCTAGCTTGAGTTCTTACATCAGTAGCTTCCATATTTGGAGTATCTTGAATATAAAAATCTTTACTTGAAAGAATATCACAAGCATTAATTAATTGATTAAGTTCTTCATTTTTGAGAATACCAGTTCTTATATGAGAATAACTAGTACGACTAACACTAGCTAAAGCTCTCTCAACAAGGCTCTGGGCAGGCATTTCTAATGATAAAAAACCAACCTTATAGGAGGTTCTAACAACCATGTTTATCGCAACAGTTAATGCAAAAGCAGTTTTACCAATTGAAGGTCGAGCCCCAATTACTACATACTCTTGCTCTTTAAATCCACCTGATAAATAACTATCTAATTTAGGAAACCCTGAAGCTAGGCCATTTCTGCTTTCGCCATTAGTTCTCTTTTCAATAGCATTAATAACGGGTACTAAAAGATCTCTAGCATCTTTGTAATCTTTGGCAACATTACCTTTGCTTGCTAACATAGATAACAGATTTTCACCATCATCAACTACATCTTTAATATCTTTACTTTCATCAAATGAATCGTCTTTAAGCATATTTGCAACATTTAAAAGATTTCTTCTCATAGATTGAGTCTTTATAATTTTTGCATAATACAAAGCGTTCGAAGTAGATGGAACACTATCTGTTAAAGAATATATATATGCCATCCCACCACACTGTTCCAAAAGATTATCTTTTTTAAGTTGGTCGGTAAGAGATATAATATCAATAGTTTTAGAACTATCGTTTTCATTTAAAGTAAGCATCGCCTGATACAATGATTGATGCCCTAATCGGTAAAAGTCGTCCTTTGTTAAAATAGAAGATATTTCAAATAATACCTTACTATCTAAAAGAACGGCACCAAGTATTGCACGTTCAGCATCCTCATTATGAGGGGGGATGCGTCCATTAATATCTAGCGATGCCATATATGCTCCTACTACTCTGTAACAGGAGTGGATTCTTCAGTAACTTCTTCAACTGGAGCTACTTTTGCAGCGGTTTCAGCAGCAGCTCTTGCAGTAGCTCTATCAGAAATTGCAGCTTCTTTTGCAGCAGCTTCAGCTGCTTTTTTAGCTTCCATTTCTTTAAGCTTAACAATTGCTTCACTTTCAACATTTAATTTAACCGTAGCAAAATCACTTTCGTATAAATGGATACGAATACTATAAGTACCAACCATTTTTACCATTTGTGAGGAAACTTCAATCTTCTTTCTTTCGATTTCAATTCCTTCTTTTGCTAATGCATCTTGAACCATTAAAGAAGTAACAGAACCGAAAAGTTTACCGGAATCACCAGCACTTACGATTAATGTTAATTCTAAATCATTTAGTCTTTCTGCTAAAGTTGCAGAGGACTTTCTCTTTTCTTCTTTTCTTAATTCAATAGAAGTATTACGACTTTTTACAATAGCCATGTTTGTTTTATTAAATTTAATTGCACTACCTGATGGTAGTAAGTAGTTACGTGCATAGCCGTCTTTAGCTACAACAACGTCACCCTCTTCTCCGAGGTTAATTACATCTTGTGTAAGAATAACTTTCATATTGAAAACTCCTTGTGGTTACTTTCTATATGTAAACCATGTCTCTGTGACTCCTAAAATTGGAAGCCCGAGTACAATCCCTATGTTTAAGCCCTGTAATAATATTGTTAATATAGTTACTATCATAAATAGTTTTACGGCCCTAATTTTCTTTCCCTTTGCATTAAGTTTATAAAGAATTATTGCTAATCCCTGAACTGCATAAAGAATACCTAAAAATAAAGCTATATTCCAAACACCAATTTTTAAAGTGCTATTTATACCAAATAATTGGTCAAATAGAACTAATAACCAAGATGCTAAGAAAAACCAAACTAATGTTTCTGGTAATTTCCAAGAGGCTACCCTCTCATCAAATTTAGTATCCCCAAGATAAGATGGAGACGAAATACTAATGAATGCATTAAAACCAAATATTGCTGCACTTAATGGAAGCAACATTACAAGCATAAGATTCTTAATTACTTTGTATAACTCAGCTGAGGACACATTAGGTAATAAAGCAGAATCTAACGGGTGCACATTCGAACCACTAAAAAGGGTATTTAACAATGATACAATTGCATCATCAATTCCTTTTGAGATATCCGGATGTAATTTTAAAAACCATCCAAAAATTACAATAGTAGCTACAATAAAAATCGAACTACCAATGTATCTTACCAGAAGTCTATAGGATGAAAGTAAAACCCAAACTATTGAGCAACCTACCAATACTATAGGCAAAAACAATCCAATCGAGAGTAATCCGGCACTTGTTGGATCCGAAAGATTATTCCGTACAGGTATAATCTCAAAAAGTAGAACTGCTATAAGCAAACCTACTAATGATATAAGTGTCTGATCTCTCTGTCCACTTTGTGTAAAAAATATTAGCAAAGGAAGTACAAAGAAAAATGAAGTAAAACCTAGCACGTATAGCAAAAAGCAAACACCTACCGCTATTCCTAAGTTAGTATATTTTCTATCTGGTACCATTATTGCCATATATTATCTACTTCTCAAAAGGTAAATATCCAAGGACACGTGCTTTCTTGATTTCAGCGGATACAGCTCTCTGGTGTTTAGCACAGTTACCGGTAATACGTGCAGGAAGGATTTTGCCTTTTTCTGTAGTATATCTTTTTAACTGTTCTGGGTTCTTGTAATCAGGTGTAGTCTTACTAGCACAAAATCTACAAACTTTCTTTCTGAAATTACCACGGCGTTGTGAGTTATTTCTTCTTTCTCTTGGAGCTCTTGAGCCCTCTTCTATCTTTGCGTTTTCTTCGCTCATTGTTATTTCTCCTAAAATATTTTTAGAATGGGATATCATCATCAAACTCTTCTGGACCAGTTATACTAGGTGCAAAAGTTGAAGGTTCTACTACTGAAGCAGCAGGAGCTGGAGTTGATCCATTACCTTTATAGCTATTGTATGTAGGTCCACCACCGTTAGAACCACTGGTTTGAGTGTTACCAAATTGTTGTTGGTTGTTATAACCGCTATTAGATTGATTTGAATATCCATTATTCTGCATTGACTGTTGATAACCAGCATTTTGTCCAGAAGTCTGGTTACTAGGTCTACCAATTAATGTCAAAGAGTTGACTATAACTATAACTTTGCTTCGTTTTTGTCCATTGGTTTCCCAAGTTTGTTGTTCAAGGGAACCTTGAATTGCAACTTGTTGACCTTTCTGTAGGTACTGAGATACTGCTTCTGCAACTTTACCAAAGTAAGTACATTCAAAAAAATGAGCTTGCTCTTGCCATGTGCCATCTGCTTGTTTTCTACTTTTGGTTAACGCAATAGAAAAAGAACAGATTTGATATCCACTATTTGTATAACGCATATCGCATGCTCGAGTAAGTCTACCGACTAACGCAACACTATTTAAGTCATTTGCCATTTTAATACTCCACTAATTTAAAAATAAAAGCTTATTTTTCCTTGCTAACAAACAAGTATTTAATGATTGTATTGCTAAGTAAAAATTTCTTCTCGAAAGTAACAATAGAAGCAGGATCTGCACTAATTTCATAATAGAAATAATGACCCTTATCTTGTTTTTTCATTTCGTAGGCGAATAATCTTACACCCATATCATCCTGCTTAGTGATTTCTACACTAGCAGCTTCAAACAAACTAGTTACTAGCTTAAGACCAGCTTGTGTTTTTTCTTCAGTTGTATCGAAGATAATTGTGAACTCATAATTTCTCATGGTTCCTCCTTAC
The DNA here is from genome assembly GCA_016649775.1 of Spirochaetaceae bacterium. GTDB lineage: Bacteria > Spirochaetota > Spirochaetia > Sphaerochaetales > Sphaerochaetaceae > Pleomorphochaeta. Next base: position 8,354 of record JAENWY010000003.1, on the reverse strand, counting down.
GGACATTTGATCAACTTTAAATAGTTGATAAAGAGGTTTCTTTATTTTATTAATTTTTAAGCAAGTATAAAAAAATAAAGTGCGATAATCTATCGCGACATTTTTTCTCTCATCAAAAACCGTCAGTTAAACTGGCGGTCTTGATATTACAGCAATTAAGCTATGAAGCAATTGCAAAAGAAATGACAATTATTTTTTATTTTTATGTCTATTCTTTCTGAGCTGTTTTTTTCTCTTATGAGTAGCAATCTTATGCTTCTTTCTTTTTCTTCCACAAGGCACTGCAGAGCTCCTTAATATAATTGTCTCGGTTATATTGTTACAACGTAACGCCGAGTATTTAATCCAAAATCATTTTCGCAGTTTGTCACCCTTTTACTCTTTAGTCAAGCAAATAAGCGTAACTGCAACAATGCATCGTCATGTTATTATTTTATCTATCATTATTCAAGGTGAAACTGGATAAATATATAACCTTTTTTTAACTATACATACTTTGAATTAACTATTTACAAAAAATAAAATGAAAATTGTGCTAAACTATTTAATATTTTTAATATAAACATATTCTAATTTTTCACTAAATCAATTAGACATGTGATATAATCAGATTGGAGATGAAAAATGAAAGTACTTATTTTTGGTTTAGGATTAAATGGTGGGGGCTTTGAAGCTGCTACATATTTTCTTAAAAGAAAATATGAAGTTAGAATTACAGATTTAAAAAGTAAATCATCATTTGGCAAAGTAATATCAAAACTAGAATCTCTGGGTGCTTCATTTATTCTAGGAGAACACAGGGAAGAAGATTTCCTATGGGCAGATATAGTTGTAAAAAATACTGTTATACTTCCTTCAAATAAATATTTATTACTTGCAAAAGAAATCATTACTGACTTCAGTTTTCTATTCGATAATTACAGATTAATAAATACAAAACTAATTATTATAACAGGAACAAAAGGCAAAACAACTACAACAAGTTTTATTACCCATACGCTTAAACATATAGGTTACAAAGTTAAAATGTGCGGAAATATGGGAATTAGTGCCTTCAGAATTGCAAGATATTTAGATGATTATGATAAACAACTTAATTATCTAGTATGTGAATTTTCATCTTGGCAATTAAGAGATTTAAAATTGTATATGAATCTTGAAATGCCTTTTATTGAAGTAGCTGCTATAACTAATATTATGGAAGATCATCAGAATACATATGAAAACATGAATCACTATATATCAGATAAGTTGTTCCTTTTTAATCACAAAATTAACTATGCTTTATGCCCTAAGACTTTAATGGCACAGATTAAGAAAACCTCAGTATTAAAACGACGTAAAATTATTGATATTAATTCAGGAAAATATGAAAAAATTGGAACTCAATTAGAGTTAATCCCAGCTTTTAATGTATTAAAAACTCAAAAAATTAATGAAAAAACTATATATGAAACAATAAAAACTTATAAAGGAGTACCACATAGAATACAATGGATTGGTACAATCCATCATGTTTCATTCGTCAATGATAGTGCTGCTACTATTAGCGAAGCTGTTCAATTTTCTTTCTTTCATTTTACCTATTTTGGTGTAAACTTAATTTGTGGAGGAACCGATAAAAACCTAAAGGCAAATGGCATGATTGAAGCATTAAAGGAATCAAATTCTCTAACTTTATTAGATGGTTCTTTTACTCAAAATAAATTAATACCCTTATTAAAAGAATTAGGATTAAGTTATAATGGACCATTTACTTCTATGAGAAAAGCCACTAGATGTGCTTTCAAAATTGCAAAAGAAAAATACGAAGATACAAAAGTAGAACAAATAGTTTTACTATCTCCAGGAGCTTCTAGTTTTGATTTATTTATTAATGAATTTGATAGAGGAACAAAGTTTAGAGAATCATTTAGAGCTATCCGCGGTAAAATAGATATCTAAGAGATGCTGCAACTTTATAGAGTCTATAAATAAAGGGATGTATAACAAAATCAAAAGTTGAAACTCTATTAATAAGTGTTCCTCCAAAAGAACTCTTAAATAGATTAAGTTTTTTTAAGTGTTTTGAATTCTTTCCACCTACTCCAAATAAATCATAATACTTAATATTCATTTTAATTGATAATTTAATTGAGTAATCTTGCAGAGTATAAGAGACACTGTATCCACAATCCTTTAGTGATCCTCCTAATAAATAAACACTAATAGATTTTCCAAACATTACAATATTTCCTCCAACTATTTTTTTATCAACAATAGCTAATATCAATTTTGTATTATCACATTTAAGAATCTCAAAAACATAATCATAAGGCCTTGTAGAAAAACCATCTTTGATTCCAGTCTCCCTATATATATCATACCAAGCTTTTAATTCGTCTGTATTACCAGTATTTTCCCAGATTTTTACCTCTACATTATTTAAATTTTTATTTAAATTACGTTTAGCTCTTTTTCTATAATTTTTTAATATATAATCAAGTCCTTTATCTAGATTAAGATAAATTGTGTTTGTAGGTTGGACACTATTTTTATTATTCTTAAATGCTTTACTAAGAATAAAAGGTCTCATCTCATTACTATAATCAAATGGTAAATCAAATTTAATTGCAAAAACATTCTTAGGTATTTTTTTTGATAGTATAATTGAGATTTCTTCTAAATTCTCTAAAATAATATAAATGGGTGAAGAATCAATTGGTAGAGGCGCAAAAGGGACATAGGATAGATAATAATTACTCTTTATCTTTTTAGTTAAAAATAATAATTCATACCTAAACTCATCTATATAGATGATAAAAGCTTGAGGATTCCAATTATTTTTACTTTTTATTATTGCCCAATATTTCGAAACAAATGGATTATTATTTGATAATTCACCACATTCAATTTCTTCAATGTTAATTGGCATAAGGATCCTCTCTTTGTATAATTATATCATAGTTATTTATTTTAATAATAAAAACAATAAAAAAACTACCACAGTAGAATTTAATCAGCAAATGGTAGGTTTTTTATATGTTAATATCAATTAAAAATTAACCAACAGCTCCATTGATATATTTTTTTACTGTTAAAGAAACTTCTCCAGCCTTAATAACTTTTCCGTCAACTTTAACATCGCCATCTTCTGTATACAAAGGCATATCAAAGAACTTTGAACCTTTAATAAAGAATTGCTTTTCTTCTGGAGCACTTGTACCTTCTGGTAAAAGAATTGTTCCAACCTCAAATTGAGGAGCAAAGATCACTTCACAGGTTGAGTGATCTTCATCATCTTGAGCTGATGCAGCTAATAACATACCGCAAGATTTTACACCCCTAAATTTAGCAGGTTTCAAGTTACTTATTAAAACAATATTTTGGTTTAACAATTCTTCTGCAGTATAATAAGGAACAATAGATGAAACAATTGTTCTCTCTTCTTCTTCATCAGTTTTTAAGGTAAGAATATATAGTTTATCACCTTCTGGGTGTTTCTCAACATTTACAATCTTACTTACTACAAGTTTTACACGGGCTGCAAAATCTTCAGCCATGCTTAATTCTTCGACTTTTGCCATTTTTTTATTATCTCCTGATTTATTTTCAGTTTGCTTTTTACTAACAGTGTTTTCTGTTTTATTTTCTCTTTCATCCTGAGATCCACTATACTTTTCTTTTAAGTCAAGAATTCTATCATGGTCTAGTTTTTCAAATAATAAACTAATCTCACCTAATTCACTAATTCCTTCATAGCTATTTAAATTACTCCAATTATCATTATCTCTTTTAACAAAACTAAGAATACTTTTACTAGCGGTTGGCATATAAGGTTCAATTAAAATCCCTAAATCTCTAATTAAATAAACCAGTGTTCTTAATAAACTAGCAGCCTTTGCTGGATCTTCATTTCTTGTTTTCCAAGGTTCACCATCTTGGAAGGACTTATTACCTATAGATGATAATAAGAATATTGTACGAAGTGCATTACGTTCACCTGCTGCTTCAAATAAACTATCAATTTCATCTTCTTTTTCTTTTATTTGAGCAACTAGATCCATATCTAATTCACCCTCTGGTATTTTGCCATCATAGAACCTATTTACAAAAGTAAGAGTTCTATTAACTAGGTTAGATAAATTACCAATTAACTCACCATTAACTTTTTCTTCAAAATCTAACCAAGTAAATGTAACATCAGATTTCTCTGGTCTATTATAGAACATGTAGAATCTCCAAACATCTGCTGGAATACCTGTATCCATAACATCATTACCAAAAATACCAATACCATTACTTTTTGAGAACTTACCTCCCTCATAATTTAGATACTCAGTTGAACTCATATGATGTAACATAGTCCACTTTTCACCTGAAGCTAAAAGAGTAGCCGGGAATATAACAGTATGGAAGGGAATATTGTCTTTACCGATGAACTGGAACAATTCAGTATCATCAGGACTCATCCACCATCTTTTCCAATCTTCAACTGCATAGGATGTTATTGATAAATAACCAATTGGTGCATCAAACCAAACGTAGAATACTTTATTCTCATATCCTTCTTTTGGTACTGGAATACCCCATTTAAGGTCCCTTGTTATAGCTCTTTCTTTTAGACCATCACGTATCCAACTCTTGGTAACTTGAACAGCATTCTTTGCCCAGAAACCTCTTACAGAAGCCTCTTCCATCCAAGTTTCTAATAATGGTAATATTTTAGGGAGATCTAAATAAAGATGTTTTGTACTTTTTACAATTGGGGTTGTACCGCATACACTACATTTTGGATTAATTAATTCAGTTGGTTCTAATAAGGTTTGACATTCATCACATTGATCCCCTCTTGCATGATCATGTCCACAATTTGGACAAGTACCTTCTACAAAACGGTCAGCTAAAAATCTTTCACAATGTGGACAATATAATTGTTCAATAGTAGCCTCATTAATATAGCCTCTTTCATCTACTTCTTTAAAAAGATGTTGCACTATCTCTGTTTGATGAGGCGTACTAGTTCTTCCAAAATAATCAAAGTTAATATTAAACCACTTATATATATCTTTATGTATAACATGATAGTAATCACATAATTCTTGCGGAGTTACACCCTGCTGCAATGCTCTGGTTTCAGTTGCTGTACCATATTCATCTGTACCACAAACATATAATGTTTCATAACCTTTTGAACGACAAAAGCGAGCAAAAACATCGGCTGATAACACCTGTGTTAGGTTGCCAAGATGTGGAATGTTATTTACATAGGGTAATGCAGAAGTTACTAATCTTTTTTTCATTATTCTACTTGCCAAAAAAAACCAACTACTACTGTAATTGGAGAAATAGGCTTTCTCCTTATTTAGCGAATCTTTTTATCTTTTTAATAAAAAAATAAAAAGCATAAATTAAAATTTTCCCCTAGAGAGAAAATCTTTTATATAATACATTTCAAAAGACAAATTTTCAACCTATGGAAAATATTATTAAGACAAAAATATTTTAAATATAAATAAATATACAATGTTTTTTTTGAAGACCACAATATAAATAGGTATTTACCCTCTTATTTATTAAAAAACGCAAGAAATGAACTATAATTTAATAAATTACTTGACGAGAGTGCACTTGATTAAGTACTTTTGTAGCGAGTGAAAATATTTTTTCACAAAGGAGAATTAAATGGACAATAATCAGCAGTCTTTCAAGCCTGCTAACAAACCCCTCAACGTTAGTCCAAAACTAATCATTGGACTATTAGTTGCTGTAATAGCAATTTCAGCTATAATGTCTAGTTTTTTTGTTGTTGACCAAACTGAGCAAGCAGTTGTTACACGTTTTGGCGCATATAATAGAACTGTAGGACCAGGACTTCAAACTAAAATACCATTCGGAGTAGAAAAATCATTTAAAGTACCAACCCAGGTTGTACAAACCATGACTTTTGGTTATAGATCATCTCTTCCATCTAGTCCACTTATTGCAAGTACAGACTTTCCCTCAGAATCTATAATGTTAACAGGTGATTTAAACATTATTGACGTAGAATGGATTGTACAGTACCAAATCAATGAACCTAAAAAATGGTTATTTCAAGTTAATCAAAAAGAGAAAACTATTAGAGACATTAGCCAAAGTGTAATGAACCAATTAGTTGGTGATTTGCCTATTCTGTCAGTCATGACTAGTGAAAGAACAAATATTGAAGTTACAGCTCAACAATTAATGCAAGCTACATTTGATCAATATAATTTAGGTATTAAAGTTGTAACTGTTAAACTACAAAACATTGTTCCTCCAAAGGGTGACGTTCAAAACGCTTTTGAAGATGTTAATAAAGCTATTCAAGATATGAATAGATTTATCAATGTAGGAAAAGAGCAATATAACTCTATTATACCTAAAGCACAGGGTGAAGCTAGTCAGCAAATCCTAATTGCACAAGGTTATGCAAAAGAAAGAGTTAATAATGCAAAGGGAGATGTTGCTAGATTCAATAGTATGCTAAAGACATATGAGAAGAGCAAGGATGTAACCGCTGATCGTCTATACATTGAAACAATGGAAGATGTATTAATAAATAATAGCGATAAGATTACTCTTGTTGATAAAAATTTAACAAACTTTTTACCTATTAGTCAATTAACCTTCCCAAGTAGTAGTTCAACTGTAAAAGCAACTACTACACCTATAGTAGGAGGTACAAAATAATGAAAAAATTCTGGACTACAATAATAATAGCATCAGTATTAATAGTAATATTCTTACTACTTGGACCTTTTTATATAATTCAGCAAGGTGAACAAGCGGTCGTAACAAGATTTGGTAAAATTGTTAATACATCAGATTTACCAGGACTAAAATTTAAAGTTCCTGTTGTTGATAGTGTTTTAATTTATCCTAAAAAGATTTTATCTTGGGATGGAGAGGCTCAACGTATACCAACTAAAGAAAACCAATTTATTTGGGTTGATACAACAGCTCGATGGCAAATAACTGATACTGCAAAATACTATGAAACAGTTAAAACACTTTCTAATGGTATTTCAAGACTTAACGATATCCTTGATTCAACTATTCGCACAATTATTAGTGAAAACTACTTAAATGAAGCAGTTAGAAATACTAATAAGATTAACAATATTACTGTTGATGAAAATGTTCAAAGTTTAGGTAACCTACAAGATGCAGAAAATCTTAGAAACTTAACTAAAACTAGTTCTACACAAAAAGATATTGCAATTGGTCGTGAAGGTTTATCTAAAAAGATGCTTACTGTTGCAACTAAATTTACTGACACTTATGGAATTACTTTAATTGATATTATCATTCGTCAAATCAGATATAGTGATGATTTAACACAGAGTGTTTATCAGAGAATGATAAAAGAAAGAAACCAAATTGCTGAGGCTTATAGATCTTATGGTCAAGGTCAATTAGCACAATGGGAAGGTAAAACTGAAAGTGAGCAAAAGAATATTTCTTCAGCAGCATACGCACAAAGTGAAGAAATTAAAGGTGTAGCAGATGCTACAGCCACTAAAATTTATTCTGATGCATATGAAGTAGATCCTTACTTCTTTAGATTATGGAGAACTTTAGAATCATATAAGAAAACATTACCAGGATTAAACAAAATAATGTCAACAGATATGAAGTATTTTGATATGCTTTATTCACCTGAAGCACAAAAATAAACTAATTCTTTTATATTAAATAGCTACTATTAGATTAAAATTTAATAGTAGCTTTTTTTATTTATTCTAATATTTATTATTCATTGTGGAAATAATGAAAAGCTATGAAGTATATTTAGGAAGCATAATAGCTCTTTCGTTTAAAAATATTATTACATCTACCCTGAATTTCTATAATTTTGTACATAGGTTTTAACCTCAATATCATTAATAATATTAAAATCATGTTGTAAAAAGAATTAGATACTAGCCTTAGGGCTTGATTTATTACTATTTTCTATGTATAATTTTATACATAGAGGTACTTATGAAGAACGTAATTATCAAACATTTCAACAAAACTACTGGTAAAACCTACTTATATTGGGGGCACTCAACATACATAAGAGGACAGAAGTATCCAAAAGTCGAAAAAGTGAGTATCGGAAGCATAGATGAAAGGGAAGAATTTGTTCCCAATAAGAAATTTCTGAGCTTTTCTGCAGAAGAACAATTGGCAACGGGTTTAGTGAAAGAACCTTATCTTCCTCTCTATAGTAAAGCAAGCAAAGAGACCTATGAAACGAAGATGTATGGTTTTACAGCTTTACTTGAAACTGCAGCAAAAGAGACAGGAGTATGGAATTCACTCAAGAGAGTTTATCCATTAGATTGGAAAATTATGTTAAGTTCTGT
>JAENWY010000172.1 GCA_016649775.1 Spirochaetaceae bacterium | reverse complement strand
GTGTTTGGTGTAAATATAGGAACCCAGATAAGTTCATATGTTGCACTATCAATATAGTAGTCTGCTTTTATAGCTGTAATTCCTAATCTTATCTCGTTGAAATCTGGAAGAAGAAACTCTTCTAGATTTTTGGGAGATACAACATCTGTTATAAAAACTCCATCTGACTTGCCCCAGATAATTTGTTGTTTTCCGATGTGCACATCTGCCTTTTCAAGATATAAATCTATATAGGCTTCTCTCAAATTAACTTCAAGTTTATTATCATCGTTGTAGTTCATATAAGGATTTATTAGTACTGCAGAGTTATTACCATAGTATTCAATTGATAAATCAAAGGTATCTTGCATGATAGCATAGTCAAAATTTTGTGTTGGCAGAACACCTATATAGGTTCTCAAACTTCCGTATAGGGAAATATCTGATGCTGATGCATGAGATATTACAACTAGTAGTATAGCTAGACTTATGGTGGTTATCTTTTTCATCTTATTCCCCTTGTCATAGTTCTTGTTGAGAAAATAGAATCTTGTATTCCTGAATCAAGGACTAAGTTATTTAATTGAATTAGAGTTTTATGTTCTTTCTGTATGTTGTTCATTTCAGAACTAGTGATCATCCAGTAATCATTAATTTTCTCATACTTTGAGACAGTGAGTGTTTTTAGAAGGTCATTATCCTCATCATAAAATTCTTTTTTCATTCCTATCCAATATTCATCAGATACCCATGTTATTGTTTTAGAGTACATATACCCCGAATCGTGAGGGATACTTTCTATAACAATACAGTGAATATTGTTGATGGTCTCTTCTCCTATGATTGAGTGAGTATCTTCTGAGGGAAGTCTTTCACCCATATCATCATAGGTAAAATCAGAGCCCATGAAGTAGTCATTGCTACTTCCACTAGAAATACGTTTAACTTTTTTTAATGCTGGAAGATAAATCCATTGATCATCGTTTGCATTATTATCATTGCTAAAACTCATAAATGAAGTTCCTCTTACATCTGCAGGAGCGGTGAAGAACATAATTTTTTTAGTTTCAGATTCTTTTTCCTGAATATCTTGTTCTATTGTTCTTATTCTCTGATCGCCTTGGGAGTTTTCTAAAGTCATAATTAACTCTCCACTCTGATCAGTTGGGGTCGCTCTGTTATAAACTTTGTCAATTACTTGATCTGCACTATAGGAAGTCTGTGCAAAAAGTAATGCTGGTAGAGAGAATAATACAATGAGAATTATCATTGCTTTATGATTAATATTATTTTTCATTTGAAATCTCCTTTTTGATTAATATTTCTGATTTAACTTGAGTAGGAATAAATATTTTTGATTTAACTAACAATATGGGCATTATGGTTAATGTTCCTAGAAAACTTGTAAACATGTTTAGTGATACTAGAGCACCTAAGGCTCTATTTGGTGGAAATACTGAGAAAAGTAAAACTAGGAATCCTGCAATAACAACAAGTGCATTATAAAGAATGGCTCGGCCTGAATGACTAATTGTCATTTCCTGTGCTGTTTCAGCATTACCGGTTTCTTCAGCATAAATCTTGTATCGTTCAATGAAATGAATAGCATAATCTATGCCAATTCCTATTGCTATACTAGTAAGTAAAGCAGTAGTTGTACTTAGAGGAATTTTGAGTATTCCCATTATTCCGAAACTTATAAAGACTGTTATTATATTAGGTATTGCGCCTATTAACCCTATAGTGAAATTTTTAAACATCAGAGCAAGAAGTAGAATGACCATAATGAGTGAAATCAAAATACTATAAATCTGCCCTTTTAGAATCAAATCTGAGAAAACTAAAGCACGATAGCCAGAACCTGCAAAATTCATTTGAATTCCCAAATTCTTAAAATCACTTTTATAATTATTTATAATCTTAATAGCTGATTTAATTGCTACCGAACTGTCACTTTTTAATTGAAAAGTCATATTTGCTTTTTGATATGTATAATCAACTACCTGTGATAGTTTGTCAGGATTTCCAGACATTTCATAAAGTAGCAAATATTGGGCAATTAATTCTTGAGAATCTGGTATTACATTAAATGTAATGTTATCTTCATTCATTACCATATTCATACGTTTAATGTAGTCAGTAATAGAGAATGAATTTCCAACAACTGGTAGAGAATCTTCTACATCATTTTGCAGTTTATCCATAAGTTTAAGGACTTCAGGATTTTTGAATGAATCTTTATTTTTTGCGTCAAAGATAACATTCATTGTTGAAGTACCACCAAAATTGTTGTTTATAAAAGTATCTGCAACAACTATATTACTATTTTTTTCAAACTGAGAGAGAAAACTTGAATCAATCCATACTTTTGAAGTTCCCCATATTGAGAATGCAATAATAATAGCAGTTAAGAAAATGGTAAGCGATGTATGGCTTAGTAGCCAGAAAGAGAATTTTTTGCTAACAGTTCCTTTTTTATATACAGTATTCTGTTTTTTTGAGTTTTTCCATTTTGGTAAACCAAATAACATTAGTCCTGCTGGAATCAGAATAAGGGATAAACTCATAGCTACTAAAACACCAAATGCTGTGAATATACCAAAATATTTGATAGGGTAAACCTGTGATGTTAGAAGAGAGATAAAACCTATTGATGTTGTAACAGAGGTCATTACAACGGGTTTCCACATACCGCTAATCATCTCTTTTACCAGTGTTTCTTTAGTCGCTTTAGGTTGTTCTTTTTTAGCGCGGTTTAAATGGTTAAACAGGTGAATACCATCTGCAACACCTATGGCAATTAACATAACAGGTAGCATGGTTGAAACTGCATATATTGGTATGTTAAGTGCTGACATTAAACCAAATGACCACATAACACTGAATAGAACAACTAAGAGCGTAAGTATCGTTGCTAGAACGCTTTGCATAAGTAAAAACAGTACTACAATAATTACAATAACTACGATTGGCACCATCTTTGCCATATCTGCAGGAGCTAGTGCGGCAAGGGAACCTTCCACAATGGGTCTACCGGCAACATAGAGATTTTCAGGGCCTTTATAGGAATCAACAAGGTTTAATATTTTATGATAGAATTCTTGTGAGAATGAATTATCACCTAATGTTGCGATTATAATAGTAACTTTCTCATCTTCTGATACAATTCTATTATATATCATATCATTTGTTCTAACCTTGTCTTTTAACTCCTGTAGATCTTTTTCAGTTGTAGGTACTTTATTGAAGAACGGCTCAACTTCAAGGCCATATTCTGAGCCAGTAAGATTGTCTGCAGTGTAAATAGATGTAACATCGGCTTTATCAATTTCATCCATGTTTTGTAAATCTTTTGTAATCTGTTTAACTTTTTCTAAAGTTTCAGTTTGATAGATTCCATCAGGATTTTCAATTGCAATGATAATACCATCGTTGATTGAAAACCAATCTTCAGCTTGATTACTATAAATAAACGCAGGATTACTTTGAGGCATATATTTATCAAGATTTGTTTCAACGCGGGTATTTGTCTTAAGAGGGATCAAAAAACCGATTGAAATCAATAAAATACTTCCCAAGACTATAGCTGGATGCTTGAGAAAACTGTTAAGAAAACGATGCATAAGAACTCCTTTTATTTAGGTTAGTTATTAATCACTAACCTAATAATGCAAAAAAAATTACTACTTTTTAATTAAACAACAAATAGCAGACCAAGTTTCATCTAATTCTTTTTCAAGATCAAAAGTAAACCCTGAATATTTCCAGTTAGATATAGTAAGACGAAGAGAACCAAGAATTATCAAAGTTAATTTTTTAGCAGAAATATCATCTCTAATTTCTCCACTTTTTTGAATATCTTCTATTACTTTACATGTAAGATTCTTTCTTTCTTTCATGATATGAAGTATTTTATCAGAAAGCTTTTTGTTATTTTGGAATATCTCTTCAGAAAAAATAATTGAAGAGATTTCAGGATTTTCAATGAATATTTTTGAATGATTAATAAACATTTTTTTTAATAAATTTAAAGAGGGTGTGGTTTCTTCTATTTCAATTTTAAATTGTTTATTTGTTTCATCAATCATAAGTAACATAGAGAAAAGAATGTCCATTTTACTTGAAAAATGTCTATATATTGCAGGTTCAGTTACACCTAATAGTTCAGCTAAACTTTTCATTGTGAAATGCTGAATTCCACCTTCTGAAATTAATTTTATTGATGCTTTAACTATTTCATTCTGTTTAATTGTTAAACTTTCCATGTGTAAATCCTCTATGTTAGTGAACACTAATGTAAGTGCATGGATAGAAAAAGTCAATTAAATATTTAAGTTATTTTAAAAAAAATAATATTGAATAAACTATTTGATTAAATAGACACTTAATCTTTTTCTTTTAAAATAGTTTAAAAGCCTATAAAGCTATACTAAATTTGCTTTTAATGTCTTTAAAGTTTGTTATTGCTAATAGCTTGTAATATTTGAAAATATTACATGTTTTCTTATCTATTTATTAGAACAAATTAAAATCTACAATTGATACCATAAATCCTAAAACTTTAGATCTTTTCTGTGTATTCTTCGCGTCGTAGAATTTATTTTTAATTAAGTTATTTTATTACTAATTTCATTATCTCTTTAAACATATTTATATAATGACCCTCCATTCAGTACAAACAAATCAAGACATATACATTAATAATTAAGGCACTATTCGTGACTATTGTTGATGATGTTTAAACACAACTTTTCGCAATACTTGTGAATGCGGTATTTCATACCCATTCCCAAGTAAATGCCTTATTCTTATTTAGCATCATGTTTTTCAACAATGCTTTTTTTTC
>JAENWY010000251.1 GCA_016649775.1 Spirochaetaceae bacterium | reverse complement strand
TCATCATCATCATCATCAGAATCTGGCTCTTCAATAGCTGATATGATAGCATTCTCATCAGGATCTTCTTCAATTCCATCTAAGATATCAATTAATACTTCATTTCCAGTATTCACTAATACTGAAAGTGCATCATCACTATCATCTGAAATAGAATCCTCTTCTATAATAACAACAGTTTTTTTTACAGATGTTTTTTTTGATTTTACAGTAGCTTTAACTTTTAATTTAGTAGCTCCATCATCACTGGCTTTATTAAAAAGTAAATTTTCTGTTAGAAGTGTTTTGTCAAGCATTCTTTATCCTTATTAACTAATTGCCTTCACCAAGACTCTGTCTTAGTAAAGCGACGTTTTTGTCTAATTCCATTTTTTCTTTCATAAGTTGTTTAATATTATCATCATTTCCAGAAGATAAAGTTAACTTAAAAAGTTTCTCACATTTTTCTTTTTCTTTTTCTAGAGTTCTTATTCTAATTCGTATTACCAATTCATTAATCATGTTTTGGCAGTTTCCTTGTTTAAAATCATCCATAAGATAGGAAAATGAAACATCTGCCACTAATTGTGGATTATGAATTAAAAGTAAGAAATAATCATCACCACACATATCATCACTAGATCGCGAATAGTCTTCTAAAATATTATATAAAGAAATAGCCTCCTCATCTTCTAAATCTTCAATTAACACTTGCTTTCGCAAGATTGGGTATAAATCCCTATTATTAACTATCAATAATAGTAATGTTAAATCTATATTTAGCCGTCCTTGAGTTAGAGGCTTAATATCAATTTGCTTAATTTGAGTCTTCTTATTAGACGGGACTCTGTAATCTTTATAGTATTGAGTTTCAACACTTTTAAAACCAACATCTAATAAATTAGATAGACTTTGTAATAAAGAATCCTTTTCTATTTCTGATTGAGTTACATCTAAATAAGGCTTAAGAAATGAGAAAATGTCATCTTTACCCTTAGGGTTCTGTATATCATACAATGAAGTGGCGTAATTTACAAGATAATCAAAACCAGAAACCTCATATGAACTTTGTTTTTTTAATTCTTTTTCGCCTTTTTCCTGTAATAATTCAGAAGGATCGTTACATATACTCAAATTTATAACAAAGTTCTGCAATCCATTCTCTTGCAAAAGGATTAACGATTTAATTGTAGCTTTAACTCCTGCTTCATCATTATCAAATAAAACAGACACTTTTTCACAATATCTTGAAAGTAAACGAACTTGTTCACTTGTAAAAGCCGTACCAAGAGGAGCTAAAGCATTTGTTACTCCTGCTTGATGTAATGCTACTACATCAAAATTTCCTTCGCAAATAATTGCACTTTTTGTCTCTTTCAATGCAGGTAAAGACTCATATATACCAAAAAGATTTCTCTTTTTAGAATATATTATAGTTTCAGGTGAATTTCGATACTTAGCCTTAGAAAATCCACTCAAATCTCTGCCTGAGAATGCAATAGTCTTATTATCCCATGTTCTAACAGGAAAAACTAACCGATTAGCAAATAAGGAACCTAAGTTCCCAGAAGAGTTACTATAGTTATTATTTTGATTAAAAAATAATCCACTCTCTTGCAGTAATTCTTCAGAAAATTCTTTTGTTGATTTAATTCTCTTATAAAAATATTCATTTTGAGAAGGAAGATAACCTAAAGAAAATTTTTCTATCATCTCAAGACTAACATGTCTATCCGTTAAATATTTTCTAGCATCAGATGCTTGAGGAGTTTTTAAAAGATAAGAATTCATAAAAGTCCTAGATCTATCATATAAAGAATAAAGTTGTGAAGATAAAACACCACGATGTTTATCTTGTTCAGTTTCTATGCCAAGAGGAACTCCAACTTCTTCAGCAATTTTTTTTATTGCTTCATAATAACTAAGGTTATCCATCAAAGTAACAAACTTAAATATATCACCACCAACACCACAACCAAAACAATGAAAGAACTGTTTGTCATCATGAATGTACATTGAGGGAGTATCTTCTTGATGAAAAGGACAACAACAAACATAATCAGATCCATTTTTATGTTTTACCGTTGCATAACGGGAAATGTAATCTGACAAATATATTTTGTTTTTTATATTTGTAATCGTATCTTGTGATATCCTTGCCACGTAATCTCCTACTTCATAATTATTATAGGGATAAAGTCCTTCATTGATTGAAGTTTTTTCTCAATCTCACTTTTTTTTATCTTTTTTGAGCCTTTTTCAATCCCAGGACATGATTGTCCTTCATTTTCCCAAGTCTTTTGAGATTCTATTATAGTTGGCCAAAACGGATACGTTCTACATTGTAGAGGTCTTGCATTATAACAATAACAACCCTTTTTTGTAAGGAATATACAATCATAATTATCTTTTTCTATTAAACTAATTCTATACCCAATTCCAAGATCTACTTTTCTACAATATTTATCAATAAATTCACTTTGAGAAATTTGAAAGTGTAAGGATAGATTATCTAAATCTTCTTGGCTTAAGAACACATAACCTGGTTCTACACTGCAACAATAGTTGCAACCTTGACATTCAAAAGATAATCCTTTTTTATAAATGTTTCCCATTCTACCTCACTCTATAAATACAACAAGGTCTTCTCAGTTTGAGAAGACCTAAAGGTTTGGGGAGAGAAGGATTCGAACCTTCGAAGGCGTAGCCAACAGATTTACAGTCTGGCCCCTTTGACCGCTCGGGAACCTCCCCGTTAAATACATATAGGAATTTAGCTATTATAATCATTTAAGTCAACCCAATTTTAAATAAAAAAGCAGTTTTTTGTCATAAAACAATCTATTTACAAAATTAAAATAATTAATTATAAAATACTTCAAAAATTTCGAAAAGTTATTAGTATTATAACACTTAAAAAGTATCTCTACTAGACAAAAATTAAATAAGATAAAAAAATACTTAAAAAAATTCACTAAATTCAATAAACCTACATCAAAAATCTATTTTAGACTCTTCATCTTGACTTATTTAAGTACCTTGTACTATATTTTATCTGTTCGCCACCTTAGCTCAGTTGGTCAGAGCACGTGATTTGTAATCTCGGGGTCGTCAGTTCGAATCTGACAGGTGGCTGCTAATTTAAGCTTCATTAATTTGAAGCTTTTTTTATTATATTAATATTCTTGGAACTC
>JAENWY010000123.1 GCA_016649775.1 Spirochaetaceae bacterium | reverse complement strand
TTGATTGACTAAGTATTTCTTTTATTCTTCGTATATCAGATTCTACAGGATTACATCTAATGTAATAACTATTCATTTAATGCACCTTTAACAATGGTTTGAATTAAATCATTATAACTCATGCCATTTTCATTTGCTGCAGCTACAAAGCCGCTATCGCTTGATATACAGGGGTTTACATTAACTTCTAATACGTATGGAATTCCATACTCATCAGTTCGAAAATCTACTCTCATATATCCTTTATTGCCGAATAAAGAATAACACTTTTTTGTTATTTCACTAAATTCAACCATTAATTCACTATCTCTCTTACTACATTTAAAAGTTCTAATGGTATGTTTATATTCAAAGGATTCTTCATCCCATTTAGAATTGTAATTTAAAATTTTTGGTTTATCTTTAGGAAAGTCAATAAATTGCATTTGAGCAATTGGAAGCACTTTAACTATACCCTCAATTTTCATTACTGAAACATTATATTCTTTGCCTTTAATATACTCTTCAATAAATAGAGTTTGATTATCTTTGATGTAATTTTTTATATCTTCAGCACTACTAAATTGCATAATTGAAGAATCGTTAATTCCACTTGATGCTTCATCATTGATAGGTTTTACAATTACTTCTTTGTTAATTAAAGTTCCAGCTACATTTTTTGAGTTTACCCAATAATAATCTGCAGTTCTTATTTTAGAATTTCTAAAAGTTTTTTTTGCATAGACTTTATCAGATGTAATAAATAAAGATTGGCTATTACCACCACTATATTTTACATTATAAATCTCGAATAGAAGTGGTGCTATATGAATCATAGTATTACTATTTAAAGTTTCAACCAAATTAAATATAAGTGCCCAAGGTTCGCTTTTAATAATTTCAATATTTTTTTCTAAGTTCAGTGAGAATTGGGATATGATTGGATCATATCCTAAATCCACTAAAGCAATTTTTACTTCTTCAGCTTCTCTTTGAGTATCTAATTCGTCCTCTGTAGGATCTGAAGAAAGTTCATCAACAAATATTAATATTTTTTGCATAATTTTAATTATAATTTTTCTAATCGAAAATTAACACTATCCATAATTGAATTAATTAATTCTTGATATTTCATATTCTTTAAATAACACATAATAGGTAAATCTGAATCAAGAGGGTTTAATCCTGCAAGAGGGTTAACTTCTAAAAAGTAAAGATTACCTTTTTTATCCATTCTTAAATCAATTCTCGAAGCATCTCTACAATTAAGTGCCTTATAGGATGAAATAGCTAATTCTTCTGCTTTTTCTTTTATAAGACCCTCTACTAAAGAATATTTTGCTACTTCTTTATAATTACTTTTATTTAAATATGAATATACACCTTTATCACTATCTGGATTAATTGCAATTTCCATAGTAGCTATTGCTCTAGCATTTTTCCCATTACCTACAATACCAACGGTGAATTCTCTTCCCTCTAAGTATTTTTCAACAAGAATAGGTTGTTTATAAATTTCAAGTTGTCTATTGACTTCAGCTTTTAATTCAAACTCATTATTAACAATTGATTTACTACTAATGCCTTGTCCTGTGCCTCCAAATAGAGGTTTAGCAAATAAGGGATAGCTTATATCAATACCTTCAATATCTTCTTCTTTTTCAATTACAACAAATCTTGCTGATCTTAATCCAGCTTTTGCAATAATTGTTTTAGCAATTGCTTTATTTAAAGTAGTAGTAAGGGCTTCTGCATTTGAGAATACACAATCTATGTTGTAAGCTTCTAAAAGAGAGGGTACTTGAGCCTCTCTAGAAGAGCCGTATAAACCTTCACAAATATTAAATACTAAATCAACTTTATTACCATCAGCTAAGAATTTAACTAGATTGTATATATTACCAATTCTTATAGTATCATATCCGTAATTTACTAGTGCCTCATCGATAGCATTGATTGTCTCAATACTATCAAATTCAGCAACTAGTTCGCTACTGAATCCCATCTTAAGATAGTCATCTTTTAAATCATATGTAAGTCCAATAGTTTTGTTCTTACTCATCTAAATCTTCCTCAGAGTCTGGATATGCGTAGACCTTCCCTTCGTAGTTATATAAGTATAAGTTATCTTTATCTCGTCCCTTGTAGTAGTTAGGTAAAATAGGTACTTTACCACCACCCTTAGGAGTATCAATTACATATTGTGGTACTGCATAGCCACTTGTAAAACCTCTTAACCCATGGATAATCTCTTGGCCTTTAGCAACAGTTGTTCTAAAGTGTTTTGAACCAATAATAGGATCACATTGGAATAGGTAGTATGGTTTAATTCTAACCTTTAATAATTTGTGCATCAAAGAAGCCATAACCTCAACATTATCATTTATGCCTTTCAATAGAACTGTCTGTGAGCCCATTACAACACCGGCATCGGCTATTGCATTAATTGCTCTGCTTGATTCAGGAGTAATTTCGTCAGGATGAGTTGCATGAATACTTAGATATAAAGGTTTATATTTTCTGAATATGTTTAATAAGTTTTCTGTTATACGCATAGGAAGAACCATTGGAACTTTAGTTCCAATTCTAACCATATCTAAATGCTCTATATCACTCAATTGAGATAATAAATAATCAATCTCAGCATCACTTAATGTTAGAGGATCTCCACCAGAAATAATTACATCTCGAATTTCTTCATGATCTCTAATGTATTTTATAGCAGTATCCCAATGTTGTCTCATAATTTGAGTATGTCCATCAACCATGTGAGATCTAGTACAATATCTACAATAAACTGAACAAAAACCTGTCGTTAAAAATAGAACTCTATCTGGATAACGATGAACAATGCCTTCTACAGGGGATGTATTTTCTTCTGAAAGAGGATCTTCTGATTCACCTTTTGATACTATTTGTTCATTAATAGTTGGAACAACTGTTTTTCTTAAAGCTGAATGTTGATCATTTAAGTCGATTAGACTTAAGTAGTATGGAGTAATAGCGAAAGGACAGTGAGTTGATTCAACATCAATTGCTAATCTTTCTTCTTCGGTTAGATCTAAAAATCTAGAGATATCTTTGTATGTGGAAATTCGATTAAGTATCTGCCATTTCCAATCATTCCATTGTTCATCAGTAACATTGTTATAGAATTGTTCTCTAAATTTACGGGTTTTATCACTTTCTGTGGTCTTTTGAAAAGATACCGCGGGATAAGTAGTCTCTTTTTGAGTTTCTGCTTGATCGGATGTAAATAGGCCAGATTGGCCATTACTTTGACGCATGCTATATTTCATAACATTATACCCTTCTGAAAAAAAGGAGAGTTTTTATAAGCTAAGTTAGTCTAAAAAAAGCTGCAACTTAACCTCAACTCTTTATCTATAAATATAGTACTGTTTTAATAAAAACACAACTCTTTTTTTTGCATATTATTAAAAAATAAAAAATTTGTTTTTTAGAAATTTTATAAATATTTTATAATATTTTTACATGGTATTTTTAGATATTATTTCTAACAAATTTTATTTACATTTATAAAAAAAGGATAAATTTATTTATCCTTTTTTTCTGCATATACAAGTATACTTACATGTTTGCCTAATATAATGGGAATCGTACTTCGAATGTAATAATAGTATCATTATCATTTAAATATGCACTTATTTTACCATTATGTGCTTGTACAATCGCTTTTGCTACAGATAATCCAATACCATAACCTTCGATAGAATTATTATGGGATATATCGCCTCTATAAAATCTTTCAAATAAATTATCTAAATTATTTTTTTCTAGGCCAATACATTGATTAGAAATTTTTAGAATTGAGTTTTTCTTATTACTTTTTAAAGATACAATTATTGGAGTATTTTTTGTGGTATATTTTGTTGAATTCTCAAGTAGTAAACTTAGCAATTGTTCAATCTTATCATGCTTGCCTAAAATATAAATATTCTCATTAATAGCTCCTTCAATTACAGTACCTTTTGAGGATGCTAAACCTTTAAAATCATTACATAATTTTTTAGTTAATTCGGAATAATTTATTTTACTTGTGTTTTCATCAGCTCGTGAGATTCCATCCATCTTTGCGAGAGATAATAATTGTTTAATTAAATTATCAAGTCTAATAACCTGGCCTTTTATACTCTGTGTCCAGTCGCTTTCACCATTAGTCATTTCCAGAACTTCTACATCCGCACTTATTACAGAAAGTGGTGTTTTTATTTCATGTCCTGCATCTGCTATAAATTGTCTTTGTCTCTCTATATTATCAATATAGGGTTGAATAGCTTTATTAGATAATAATATAACTAATATGAATAATATTAATAAACTAATTAATCCTATCAATAAGGTCATATTTCGCAGATTATTCAAAGTTGATAGAATCTGATAGCTATTTATGAAGATAATTAACTTAGTATTATTAATATTTTTTACCGCATATTTATAATGAGATATAAAACCATATTTCTTGTTATCTTTTAAAACTTCATTAATATAGGATGCGGCTTCATTGGCTGAAATCTCAACTATATTGTCAAGATTAAGATTTATAATACTACCGGTGTCACTAACTAAAGTTGTAAAGTATCTAGTCTCATATCTTGATTCAATAGATACATCAAAACCTAAGCTTTTTGGGCCTTGAAGATAGAACTTATCTGGAAATGATCCATTGTTTTCGAGAAGAAAGTCGGCCATCTTATTTAGTTCTGTATTAGAACTATAATAAATGCCTAGATTTATAACCAATGCTAAGAAACCGATGACTATAGTCATGGACAACATTGCAATCATTATAAATCTTGTCTGTAATATTTTTATCATAGAGATGCTACCTTATACCCCTTATTTAATTTAGCTAATTTAAAGTTGGCATTAACCGCATCTAATTTATTATTAAGAATTGATGTGTAGAGTTCAATTTCTTTATCCTTTGCATCTAAACAGCTCATAAATGAAACAAGTTTTTCAAAAGGAATTATTTGGGTTGGGTTCTTCAAAAATAGGGATAATATTTTACCCTCTTTATTTGAAAGCATTATAGAAGATTCTTTTCCTGCTAATTCATAAGTTGCAATAGAAAGTTTGATTGAACCATAGCTAATGTGTGTATTTTCTCCAATAGGAGAATAATGCTTTATCATAGATCTAACTCTAGCTAGAAGTTCTTTAAATGCAAATGGTTTTGATAAATAATCATTTGCACCTGCATCAAGACCTTCTACTTTATCTTCAACTTGACCATTTGCAGTTAAAAGTAATACTGGTGTATCAATATTCTTTTTGCGAATTGTTTTTAAAAGTGTAATACCATCCATTTTAGGCATCATTATATCAGAGATAATACCATCATAGAAATTATTTTCGATTAACGCTAAAGCTTCTTCACCATCAAAAGCTTGAATAACTTCATATCCACTCAAGACTAACATAGATTTAATTGCTCTAGACAATTCTTTTTCATCTTCTACTAACAATAATCGCATTAGTTTTCTTCCTTTATTAAATCATAAATTGCTTGCATAGTTAAATCCGTAGAGCTCATCTCATCAGCGCACATTTTTAGCTCTGCAACAATTAAATCCTTGTGTTTGATTTCTCGTTTGTATTTAAGTTGATGTTCTAGAGATGCCCAACTATCCATTGCGATAGTTCTTAATTGAATTTCAAAGGGAACATCGGAATCCTTTAATTTTACAATTAGATGAAGGGAGCGGTATCCATTTGGTTTTGGATGTTTGATATAATCTTTAGATAAGATTATGTCGATATTTTCATTAGAAATAATTTTATTTGCAACAGTTCTTACACCTGATGTGTAGGAGCATATAATTCTAAAGCCAACTAAATCGTGAATATTTGTATAAATTGATTCCATAGTCACAGGTAAACACCTAAGATTGAGTTTATTAATTAGACTTTCTTCACATTTAATTCTGTATTTGAAATGTTCTATTGGCGAAATGCCTGAAGTTTTAACTTCTTCATTTATTATTTCTTGTATGAGTGTCTTTCCTTTTTCAACTATTGCCTCTAATTGAGCCAATCGATCACCATAAATACTCACTCTTGTCCTCCACTGGTATACTATAAATATAACCCGAAAATTGGGAACTGGCTAGTAAGAAGTTTAAAACACATAAAAGTACACATATAAGTACTTTATAATTGTGAAAGGAAAATTAATAAACAACAATTGTATGGTAAAGTTATTAAATAAATATAAAAGAAGTAGTACAATTATGTACTACTTTTAACAATTATATCTTAATTAAATCTATTAGTAATTTAGAGATAATCCTGTTGCAATCTTTGTAATAAAATCTTGTACATTAGTAACAATTGTAGTGGCGCTAAGAGACCCTCTATCAAGGAGTTTATTAACAACAAATTCATCGCTATCTACTGTATAAAAATAGAGAGGTCTTATGTTCTTATCTTTTGTAATTCTAAAAGATGGACTCATATTACCTGTAGCAATAGTATGTAACATAGTTGCAAGACATATAATAATAGTAGTTGCTTTTTTAACCTTTTCTCTCATAGCCAGTTGAGCTTCATAGGCATTAGCAATTACCTCAGGAAGAGGTCCCTCATCACGGATAGAAGATGCAAGTACAATTGGAACATTATTTTTAACGCATGAATGTATTATTCCATTATCAATATTTTCTTCGTCAATAAAGTTTTCAATAGAACCAGCTCTTCTAACTTTATTACAGATATCAAGGTGATAATAATGACCACGTTTATGATTTTTTTGCGTATAGATATCTTGTCCAAGAGCCGTATGAAAATAAGCTCCTTCAAGATCATGAGTGGCAAGCGCATTTCCTGCTAATAAACCATTTGCATATCCTGCATTAATTATTGAACTCATAGCAGATCTAGCCTTCGCATCAAAACTGAAGGCTGGACCCAT
>JAENWY010000041.1 GCA_016649775.1 Spirochaetaceae bacterium | reverse complement strand
TAAAAAAATAAGTAAATAACATTTAAATTTTTGTTATTTACTTACTTTGTTTAATTATTACTTATTACTAACTTTGTAAAATCCTCCATAGAAATTGGGGGAGAATATAAGAAACCTTGTTGATAAGTGGCTCCCATCTTTCTAATTTCTTCTGCTTGCCATTCATTCTCTATTCCTTCCACTACTAATTCAAGTTTAAGAGCTAAAAATATATCAATGAAACTTTTTAATATAATACTGTATTTCGGATCGTTTATTAATAATAATAATTGGCGATCAATTTTTATTATATTGAAAGGTAATTTAACTACTGTATCAATATTTGCATAACCTGATCCAAAGTCATCAAGAGCAAATTGTATTCCAGATTTTTTCAGCATGTACATGTTTTTCTCAAGCTCAGGAACTAGGGATGCAATTGTTTCTGTAATTTCAAATGTAATTTGATTAGACTTAATATTATTTTTCTTTAACATACCTAATATTAATTGATCAAGATTCGGATTTAAACAATCAATTACAGATAGATTAATTGAAATATTTTTAAAAGTATCTGGTAATTTAGTACTATTTAAAAAGTTACATACTTTTTGAATTATTAATGGTGCTAATTTTGTAATTGAGCCATTACTCTCCGCCAGATGAATAAATTCATCTGGCATTATTATTCCAAGATCTCTGTCATACAATCTAATTAGAGCTTCGGCTTTAACACATTTCTTTGTTTCTGATGAATAAATAGGTTGTAGATAAACCAGAATATTTTGGTTATCAATAGAGTTTTGAAGAGCTTTTTCTATTTTCCTATTTTTTTTAATTTCATCAAGAAAACTATTATTGATTAATGATATTTCTCTTTTTTTAGAAACTAAAGTACATTCCTTTATTATTTCATTAGCCTCATTAGGATTTTCAAAATCAAATAGGGTATCTGTATAATTTAAATGAATATTAACATCGAATGTATAATCACTAAAATGATATTTAAAGGGAAATCTATTTTTCAAAGCTTTAATTGTAATATCTCTTTCCTTTATTGATAGAGTTATTATTATAAATAAGTCACCATCCATTTTAAAAGATAGATTAGATCCACTAGCTATTAGTACTTTTTTACCAACCCTTGTAATTATATCTGTACCAATTTCTTCTCCTAGAGCTTTGTTTATTCCTGTAGTTCCTTTAACGTCTACGATAATAAATTGAAAGTGTGAATTTTTGCTTACAAGAATGTCTACATATTCTTGTAATGTTGCCCGTGAATAGTTATTGGTTAAGGAATCATAATATGCTGCAGGATTTTGCAAGGTGAAGAACATTAAAAAAGTAGCAATGGAAAGAATTAAGCCATTTATAGATAGTAGTGGATGAAAAATTTGAACAATATTAGCACTAATTATTAATAATACATAGGTTATAACTGTAGTTCGCTGACCCTTAGGCATTTCACTGCCATATAAGGTAACAATAATCAAAGAAATTAATAATATTATCAAATTATATCCTACAAATAATAAATAGAGACTACCATGATGATATAAATGAGCTGCATCAAAATAAATAATAAAATGGGTAAACGGTGTTGTAATTACTAATATCATTTCTATTATATAGGTAGAAATGAGTGCAATATTTAATTTACTATTTTTAAATTTTTTTCTTTTAGTAAGGATATATATATATTGAACAAATAAAATGGGTAGTAACCACAAAAAATTAAAGAAGATAATATTTAATACATAGTTTAAAGTATTTGGAACTTGAGGCGATATATTAATTGTATGTGCAGTTATGATATCTAATCCTACAGAAATAAGCGAAACTAATAAAATTAACCTAAATCTTATATTTGATGTATTAGGAAATATTGGACGGTATAAGAAGTAAACCGTAAGTATTAGGAGGAAAATAAATCCTGAAATATTATACGAAAGGTGATAGTACACTATTTTAATGCTCCTCTGTCTGAAGTCTCTAAACTTCTTGAGCATATAATAATATAGTTTAACTGTTTAATAAAGAGTTAAGTATTAAATTCAGTCTTTAATACGCTATATAATTTCTTGTATCTATCATACATTTTTTCATATTTTTCAAAATTCTCAAAATTTGGAATATAAGTTATACTAACTTTGCTCATTGCTTCAATAGCCTCTATTAAATTCTTATAACGTCCAAGATTTGTATATGATATCATTGCTAATCCTAATAATTCAGGAGATTTACTCTCGATGATATTAATCTTTTTGCCAGTTATATCACTTTTTAATTGTAGATAGTAGTTATTTAATGTATGAGAATTTGCTGCATTTATCTCATTTATAATAGCACCATATGCTTCCATTGTTTTTATTACATCTTTAATTGCGAGACAAGTACCCCTAACAACTGCTTCCGCAATTTCAGCCCTACTTGTTTCTAAATTCATACCAAATATAACACCTTTTGCTTTTGAATCCCAAATAGGAGCTCTTTCTCCATTTAAATAAGGAAGGAATAATAAATCACTATCATCTTTACCGGCAGATGCTAATTTATAAAAATCATTATAACTTTGATCATTCATATTCAATATATTTCTAGCCCAATCAATTGCAGCACCTGTTGTTGATATAATTCCTGATATATTCCAGTAATTCTTAATAGGATGTTCATAAATTAGCATTCCCTTTATATTAATCGGACGATCATTACATAAGTTTAGACCTTCACTGGTACCAGTTCTGTCACATATTACGCCGACTTTACTTGCTCTAGATCCCAAAATATTTACATAGAAATCGACACCACCTGTAATAACAGGTATATCTTTTCTTATGTTGAATTCGTTAGCAATTTCTTCAGATATGGTTGATAAAACAATACCTGAATCAACAATTTTTGGAAATTTAGATTTTGGAAGATTGAAATGTTCTAATAATTTATCATCATAATAATATTTCATTAAACCTTTTGGAGTATTTACAGTTGCTTTTACTCCTGTAAGAGCGAAATTAACAAATCCATCAGTTGATAAGAAACTTTTAGTATTATCAAACATAGCTTTATCATCTTCTCTCATTGCAAGAACTGAAGGAATTAGAAATGAACTATCAATATATTCACCCTGGTATTCACTAACAATAGAGGATTTACTCGCTCCTCTTTTATCAAGCCAAGTGCGAGTTGGATATGCTTTAACTTTAATAAGTGATTCATTAATTTCAGGTTCATCTAGTATTGCTACTATGCTAGGTCCATTACCACTTATTGATATTGCCTCTATTAAATTTGTATCTATTTCTTTTAAATATAGAGATAAAAATGTTAAATAATCACCACTATTACATTCTGCTTTTTTATCACTAATGTTTGTTAAAAGCTTTTGGACTTTGTAATTATAAAAATTACCTTTTTCGTCTATAAGTGCAATTTTTAATGTGGTTGTTCCAATATCATATGAGAGTATCATAAACTACCTCTTTATTAGATTTTTGTTATGTATAATTATAGAAACTATAACCATAACAATCAACGTGAAAAGACTTGGAATTGCAAGAACTATATCTGGTGGTAAATTAGTAATTCCTTGGAAATATATAGACATTGCCTCTGCTATGGCAAAGGCTAGTGCAGCAGGTATTAAGTATTTAATATTAGATCCCGCGAGATATATTACAACTAAGCCTATCCACCCTTTTCCTGCACTAATTCCTGGTACATATGAGCCTAAATTTAAAGATAGATATGAGCCTGCTATTCCACAGAAGAATCCAGAGAGCATAAATGAAATTAATTTTATTTTGGTTCTTGATATTCCATAGCTTTTTAAAGCATGAGGATCTTCTCCACATGCTCTAATTCTAAGTCCTAGTGCAGAATTATTTAACATTACTTGTGTTATTAGTAATAATAGTATAGCTAGTAGAAAGAATAGTGATATATCAATTGTGAAGAGGTGTATTTTATGTATTTGAACTAGATTTTTAAAGGTTACGAGTCCTCTTGTTCCATAAATAGAAAAGGTTATTATTGAACAGATACCAGTAGCTAAAAGATTAGTAGCTAAACCTGTAATAAAGATATTAGCTTTTAATTTGCTTGTTAATGTTGATAATATATAGGATAGTATCATAGCTGATATTATCCCAAAGATAGTTCCAATAAGGATTGAGTGT
Source organism: Spirochaetaceae bacterium (assembly GCA_016649775.1). Taxonomy (GTDB): domain Bacteria; phylum Spirochaetota; class Spirochaetia; order Sphaerochaetales; family Sphaerochaetaceae; genus Pleomorphochaeta. Next base: position 8,202 of record JAENWY010000041.1, on the reverse strand, counting down.
GAAATTGAAGCACCAATGATAGAGAATAAGGCACTTATTGTAACAAGACCTTCTAAAGCAATATTTAAAGATCCAGCTTTATCTGTAATAAGAGCTCCTGTAGCTATTAGTAGAATAGGAGTTAATATATTTAGAATGTTATTAATTATACTACTCATTATTTATTGTCTCCTAACAGTACAACACTTGTAGTTAGAAATAGAATACAAGATTGAACAATCAAGGTAATATCACTTGTAATATTTGTGCTTTGCATTGCAATAAGGGTACCTTGGTTAATCCAAGCAAAAAAGAAGGCTGCAGGAATAATACCAAGAGGATTATTTAATGCAATTAGAGATATTGCAATTGAATTCCAACCCATACCACCTGAGAAACTTTTTATAGCTGATCCATAAGTTCCAACTATAGCAAATCCTCCCGCAAGTCCATGTAAGCCTCCACTTACTAGCATTGCAATCATGTAAGTTTTATTGATTGAAATACCACCATATCTAGCAAATTCTTTGTTATAACCTACTAATCTATTAGCATAGCCTAGTCTAGAGTTATTCAAATAGTGATTAATTATTATTACAGCTATAATGGCATAAAAGATTCCCGTTGTAAGTAGAGATGGATTTAGTATTGTGTGTAACATATATTGTAGTTTTCTGGTTGCTATTAAATTTGTTTGTGGATCTTTAAAGGGTGATGAAATTAAGTAGTTTGTAATAAATATAAATACAGCTGATACAAGGTATGTTGTAATCAGTTCTGAAGTATTCCATTTAACTTTAAAAACTCCACTTAATCCCGAAATTAGTGCAGCTACTATAAATCCTACTAATAAACCAATAACTATTGAAATATAACCTAGAGGCATAAATTTTAGTGCCACTAGAGTAGTTGCTAAACCACCTGCATAAATTTGTCCCTCACCACCTAAATTCATTAATCCACATCTTAGTGCAACTAATATACCTAGTCCTCCAAAAATTAGAGGAATCATAGAGTTAATTGTATTACCAAAAAAATAGAGATTAGAAAATGGTCCTAAAAATATAGCGTTAAGTGTTTTAAGGGGTTCATTACTTAATAGAAAAGCTAATATGATTAATATTAATAAACTTAGTGATATTATTAATATAATGCCTTTAAGAGTTTGAACACTTTTACTTTTCATTATGATTTTCTCCCAAGCATATATTCACCAATTAAAAGTTTATTTAATTTCTTTGAAGATTTAAAGCTTTTCTTAATTTCACCCCCAGTTACTACATCAATTGTATCAGATAGTAATAGTACTTCATCAACATTTGATGATAATAATATAATGCTGGCACCTTTTTCTTTTAATTCTAAAATTTGAGAATGAATATAAGCGGTGGCAGCTAAGTCCATTCCCCATGTTGGATTTGATAATATTATATAGTCTTTCATATTTTCAATTTCTCTAGCTACAATAGCTTTTTGAATATTACCACCACTAAGAGTTTTCATTTTTTGAGAAGGCATTCCATTTATGTTGTATTTATCAATTAAAGGTTTTGCAAATTCATTCATTTTCTTTAATCGATCTCGATGATTGATTATTAAATTTTCAGCTAAAGTTGCATTTGCTGCAGATCCGTATTGGTATCTATCTGCAGGGACAAAAGCAAGACCATTTGATCTTAATTTGTCTGGAGAAAGGTTAGTAATTTCCTCACCCTTTAAATATATATGACCACTACTAATTGGCATCATACCTCCAAGTACTGCTTCAAGAATTCCCATTCCATTTCCACTAACTCCACAGAATCCAATTATTTCTCCAGGATGTGTATTGAAGTTTATGTTATATAATAGTGGTTTTTCTTGATTTTCACGATAAATGCAAACATCTTTAAAACTAATAACAGGTTTTAATTGAGAGTAGTTGATGTGTTTTTTTTCAACATTAATACTTTTGACTTCTTCCCCCATTATTAAATCAGAAAGAGTTTTACCGTTTAATTCAGATCTTTTATAAGTTCCAATTAGTTTTCCTTTTCTCATAATAGAAACTATGTCAGCTATATCTAGTATTTCTTGAACCTTATGAGTTATTACAATAACACATTTGTTTTGAGCTTTTAATTCTCTCATTGTTGCAAATAACTGTTGAGCTTCTTGCTCTGTTAATACTGCTGTGGGTTCATCAAAAATAAGGATATCTGCGTTTCTATAGAGCATCTTAAGAATTTCTACTAATTGTTTTTCTCCAGTAGATAAATCTTTAATTTTTGTATCGGCTTGCAATTGTATATTATGGGAATTTATTAACTCTTGAACTTTCCTAAGGGTTTTTAGATTATCAAGAAAAAAGAAGTGTTTTTTTAGTTCTACTCCTAAAGATACATTCTCACTAATGCTTAAATTGTTAAATAATTTAAATTTCTGATGGACCATACCAATACCTAGAGCTTGAGCAATAAGTGGGTGAGTAATCTCAACTTTTTTACCATTAACAAAAATCTCTCCTTTTGAAGGGGTTTCCATTCCAAAAATTATCTTCATTAGAGTTGATTTGCCTGCTCCATTTTCTCCTGCTATACAAGTAATCTCACCCTTGTTAAATTTAAGGGTGAGATCATCATTTGCTATAATAGATTCGTCTTTATAAAATTTACTTACATGAACAACTTCTATTGCCGGAAGTTCCATTATGTTCCGCTCTTAATAACAATGGTTTTATTTTTTACTTTTGAGTACCAATTCATAAATTGATTATAAACATTTTCGCTTAAACCTTTTTTGAATTGAGGGTCATCACTATAGAAGCCAATATAACCATCTTCAACACCTATTATAGATGCTACACCCCAATCTAGGGTTCCATCTATTGCACTTTGCAAGGCATTCTGTGTAAGAGACATTAAATCGACTTGACCACTACCAACAATAGTGCCTGGAGCCATATTGTAGCTATTTGTATCATAGGCCACTATATAAAGTCCTTTATCTTTTGCAACTTTAATTAAGCCTTGGGCCGCGCCTCCTGCAATAGAGGTAAAAGTATCTACACCACTATCTGCCATTGAAAGAGCTAACTCACTTGCTTTACTTGCATCATACCAGTTACCAACAACTCTTGTATCAAGAGATAAAGAGGGATCTACTTGCTTTAATCCTGCTTCAAATCCTGGGAAAATATCTTCATTCATCATTGGAAATTCTTGAGCATATATAAAACCAACTTTTTTATTCTTTTGATCTTTTGTTATATTATTCATATCACTGGTGGTAATCAAACCTGCAAGATGACCTAATATAACTGATTGTTGATATTGATTGTATTCATAGGTTTTTATATTCTTATTTCCTTCAAAATAGGCATCAGGAATAATGAATTTTTGATTAGGAAATTTCATTGAAATCCTATCACAGATTTCAGGAAGGGAAGGATTACTGGTTAATACATAATCATATTTAGCGGTTGCTACTAAGCTTGTAAGTTGGGATTCCCACTCTGCTTGGTTAAATCCAGCTTCATAAGTTTTAATCTTAACATTTGGGTGATTTTTAGCAAAGGCTAAAGCCCCATTGTTCAAATTCTCATAGGGCGGATTGCCATCTAAAGCACCACTTATAAATACTAGAATATTTATTTCTTTGGCCTCAGTTGTTTTAGTTGTTAAACTACTTGTATTATTCGTACTTGATTCATTAGTACTATTATTACTCAGCGTTGTGTTTTTACTGCTTTTATTATTACTACAACCAAACAGAATAAGTGATAGTAATAATAAAAGTGAAAGTGATAATAGATTTGTTTTATTGATATTTTTCATGTATTTAAAACTAGTTTAATAAAACCCTAAATTCAAGGAAATTTGAAAAAAAACATCCTAAAAGAAGTCAAAAAGCTTACGTAGAAAAAATTAGGTAAGCTTTTTAAGTTCCTATACATTGAATGTAATTAATTCACAATTATTTAATTGTAAATTATAATAATCAATATCATCAATATTATTAAAATAGGTATAAATAATTCTAGCACATGTCCCATGGCATACTAATAATACATTGTTATCTTCATTTTTATGCTTTTCAATAATCATATCAAGAGCCGAATATATTCTATGAGCAGCACTCAATATTGATTCACCATCTTTAAATCTCGTATAAGGTTGTCGTCTTAATCTTTTAAACTCTACATCCTCAACTGAGCATTTTTCATATTCTCCGAAATTGAATTCCATAATACGTGGTTCAATTATTGCTTCTAAGTTTAATACTTCTTCAATTGGTTTTGCAGTATGTTGTGCTCTCTCTAGAGGCGATACATAAATATGTTTGATATTATACAATTCTTTATTTCTATCTATTTCTTTAGCAGCTTCTACAGCTTGGTTTATTCCTTTTGGGGTTAAATGGGCATTTGAAACGCCACTTACGAGACCTGCTTTGTTTAAATCTGTTTCACCATGTCTTAATACATATATTTTCATAAAATTAAAATAGCAATTGATGGGGATATAATAAAGGGGAAAACTAACTATATTTAAAATTTAATTGTAAATTCGCTAAATAATATAGAAAAATATACACTAGTTGTTGTTACTGAATTATAACACTGGTATCTTTATACTAAAAAAACCCACCCTAATTTGAGCAGTCTTCTTTAGTTTAAGCTATTATATTTAGTATATTAACTCATATATAATGCTTACATTAGAATTTAATTCTATTTCACCAGTTGGAGCTTGAGTTGAATAACTTTCTGAAACTGAATCGGCTTTCATTGAAGTCTTCATCATAAGTGGAGCGTTATAATTGTTATTAGATGAACTACCATATGAAATACTTAATGGCATTCCTAATTTCATGCCAGCGGCATTAGCTAATTCTTGTGCTTTTGTTTTAGCATCTATAACTGATAATATTCTAGCTTGTTTCATATCTTCTGAAGTATCTTCTTTTATCATGTTAATAGAACCTAAGGAAATTTCATTGATATTACTTAGTTTATCAATAATTGGACCAATGCTAGCAAGATTTTTTAATTTGACATTAATGCTTTGAGAGGCTTTTTGGCCTTTTACTTGTTGTTTATTATCAATCCATTCATATTCTGTGTTTAAATTAATTGCAGTAGTTTTAATGTCTTTATCAGATATATTAAATTCTTTTAAGGCATTAAGGACCTCCCCGACCTTTTTATTTGTAGCTTGAAGTGCTTCTGCAGAGGTTTCTTTTGTTTGACTAATAGATACACTAAATGTAGCCATATCCGGTTCAACACTTATGTTTCCTGTGCCAGATACACTTATAGTCCTATAAGAATCTCCTCCAAAGTTTTGGTGATCTTTTAGAGTAGAGCATGAGGATAATAAGGCAATAGCAATTAAAATAATTGATAGATAGGAAACTTTTTTCATAGATAACTCCTGACTTGTTAGTTATAAAAAGTATAACATGAAAGAAGTATTATTGTTACAATTAAAGTGTGTTTAAAGTATGAAGTTATTGTTCTACTTAATAAGATCTGGGTTAATAACAGCTTCTTTTAAAAACAGACCTAAGGCTATCATCATAATGCCATTATCATATAGAGGGGAGTTTCCAAGTTTTTCAATTACTTCTGATACAGGGACAGATAAAACATCTAATAGCTCAGTAGTATCTAAATGTTGCACACTAGTTTTACTGATATTTGTTGCTAAAAAGAAATTAGCTTCATTGTTCATAAAAGCAGGGTTTGGGTTGAGTGTTGATAAATGTTTAATATTTTTTGATTCAATGCCAGTTTCTTCAATAAGTTCTCTTTTTGCTGCAGTTAGAGCCTCTTCTCCTTTATCAACCATACCGGCAGGGAATTCTCTAATAATGCTCTTACTACCATGTCTATATTGTTGAACCATGACAAAGCAAGGAATATTTTGTTCATTTCTATACCAAGGAATTATTGTCACCCAATTAGGCGACAATAAAGTTACGAAAGGGGCTCGAACCCCTTTCTTTGACACTCTAAGACTTTTTACAATATTAAAAATAGGAGTATTAAAAACTTCTTCTGTTTCTTCTTCAATCCATTTTAAATGTTCTATATCTTCAATATTACCAATCTTAAAAATGTCATTTTTCATTTTATTCTTTCCTCGTTGTACAACTGCTTGTACAATGAGCGCAAGCTTCTGTACTACATTTACTGGTGCCTATGTAATCGGTTGGATTGCCAACTTCTGTAACTTCATCTATAATATTTGCAATTGCAATTAATGCTTTTGAACTTGCACTATCTGGATCCATTTCTAAATGACTCTTACCACAATCTTCATTTTCTCTTAGGTTAATTTCTATTGGAATGCTTCCTAAAAATGGTACATTAGCTTCTTCTGCTAATTTTTTACCACCACCAATACCAAATAATGGTATGATTTCACTACAGTGAGGACATATAAAGCCACTCATATTTTCTACTATACCAAGTACTGGTACTTTTAGTTGTTTTGAGAAGTTCACACTTTTTCTAGAATCTAAAATAGCAACGTCCTGTGGAGTTGTTACAATTATGGAACCTGTCATGCCAGGGATGGATTGAATTGCTGTTAATTGTTCATCACCTGTTCCTGGTGGTGTATCAATTAGTAAATAGTCTAGTGGACCCCATTCAACATCTCCGATAAATTGCTTAATTGCAGCAATTTTCATAGGTCCTCTCCAAATAACGGGAGCTCCAGAGTCTTTTATAGCAAAAGCTAATGATATAACGCATAAATTTTCTCTAACTTTAACGGGAATAATAGTTTTCCCATCTGGAGAGTCAAGCATACCATCTTCACAACCAAGCATTTTTGCAACATTAGGGCCGTGCAAATCGGTATCTAAAATACCAACTTTATAGCCTTTGTTTACAAGAGCATTAGCTAAATTAACAGTAACAGTTGATTTACCAACGCCACCTTTACCACTTAAGACAATAATTTTTTTGCCAACAAGAGCCATTCTTTTTTTTATCATTATTTCGCGCAATTCCTGTTCATCAGGAGTTCCTTCATGGGACATATTTTGCTCCTTTGCCTTTAAAATTTAGGACTTATGTCTAAAATAAAAAATAATTAATAAAAGGGCAAGGTTAAATAACTAATTTAATAAATAAAAAAATATTTTCTTATTGTCTTCACAAATTGTTATTCTATAATTCCAATAAACTTAACAAATGATAATATTAAAGATAGAAATTGAAAAATTTTCTTTAAAAAAATAATTAAATCAGTTTTAATAAAAATTATTGTATAAGTGCTAAATTAAGTCTTAATTAGCTAATTATTGTAATTGTATAGGTTATTATTTTGTTGCTCTTTGTTGCATTTGCATTTATAAGTCTAAGTACTTATCTAATTGCTGTGATTATTCCATTTTACTTACCATTTATAGCTTGAAACTTCCCTATATTCCCTTTATTATTTCACCGATAGTTAAGAAATACTTAACTAGAAAATAAAATAATAATCCAGGAGTTTGTATGATACTACTATCTCAATTGACAACTGAACAATTAACAGCTCAGCTTCAAAATGGTGTTGTACTCATGCTATTAGGAATGGGAACTGTACTCTTATTCCTTGTTGTACTAATTTTCGTTACTAAAGGACTTAGTTCTGTAGTAAGAAAGATTGATGCAAAACGACCTGCACCTGCACCTGCAGTTGTTCGTCGTTCTGCAGCACCTAGTGCTAATGCAATGAGTGTTGAGCCCGAAATTGCAGCCGCTATCGCAGCAGCTGTAGCTAGAACTAGATAATAAATAAAGGTAAGATTTATGAAAAAAGTTGATTTTATGTTAACAGCATTCCGTGATGGTTTCCAATCAGTTTACGGTGCACGTGTTATTACAAAAGATTTTATGCCCGCTGTTGCTGCGGCAAGAGAAGCAGGAATTAGTCATATGGAAGCAGGCGGTGGTGCTCGTTTCCAATCATTGTATTTCTATACAAACGAAAATGCATTCGACATGATGGACGAATTCAGAAAGACAGCAGGTCCAGATGCAAACTTACAAACACTATCTCGTGGTGTTAACGTAGTAGGTTTAGATTCTCAATCAAGAGATATCATTAAATTACATGCACAGATGTTCAAAAAACACGGTATGACAACAATCCGTAACTTTGATGCATTGAATGATGTAAATAACCTAATCGATAGTGGTAAAGCTATTGTTGAAGCTGGTTTAAAACACGAAGTTTGTGTTAC
>JAENWY010000052.1 GCA_016649775.1 Spirochaetaceae bacterium | reverse complement strand
AGTTACCCATGTATTAACATCTCAATTTAAGAGCTTTAAAACATCAAAAATGAGTTTTATCCATCATCTCTAGAATAAAAATATATAAATTAAAATTTAGTGCTAAATACTTAAAATCACCTGACTTAACGAAATGAGCCATTTCTTTATTCATTGCACTTTTCTTAACTTTTGTGGCCAGGCCAATTGCATGTTTTCTAATTCTAAAAGGCTTTAAGTGTTCTATTAGGCAAATAGCTTTAATATCTTTTTCGGGTATTAGAGGAGCTTCCTCTATTGTATTTGCTATTATAGCAACAATAAGTGTTAAAAATTTTCAATATGATATTTTTCATATTGTCTTCTGCATTGTTTTATTCTCTATTGCTTTTCAAGGAACACTTTTACCGGTGATTTCAAAAAAACTTAAAATGATTGATGAAAAAGGTGATGTTTTAAAAACATTTACAGATTATCAAGAAGAAAATGAAATCCAATTCATAAGATTATATGTATCAAAAAGTCATCCCGGGAATAGGTTTATGATTAAGAATATATTATTGCCACCTGAGGTATTAATTTTAATTATTATTCGAGATAAAGAAAGAATTATTCCTAATGGAAATACCTTAATCAAGGAAGAAGATATTTTAATCATAGCAGCTCCAGGATTTAAAGATGATAATAATATTGTTTTAAGTGAAGTAGTAATAACTAAAGACCATGATTGGATTACAAAAGAAATCAGAAATATTGAATTAAATCCAAACAGTTTAATTGCAATTGTTAAAAGAGGTAATAAGGTTATTATACCACGAGGAAATACTCAAATTAATGACAAAGATATCATGGTAGTGTTAAACAATCGTCCTTAAAGTAATATGAATAATCAAATTTATTTTATATTTAGACGCTTGTTAAAATATTTGAAGAATAATTTACATGTTTTCCTCTTTTTCTATACACTATCAAATGAATTATATTATATATTGATTATTACCTAATCATCTAATGACTTGACAATATCACACCCAATCGACAGTAATTATTCACTCATTGTTTAGAAATCATGAAAAATAGCATTTTCATATATAATAATTTTTTAAATGTGTTTTGTGAAAATATTTTCCAATGCCTTAAAAACTGTAATCATTCTAATTCTTGTATTTTCTCTAACTAAAATAGTTAGAAAAATATTGAAAGTAAACTGAATAAATTTACCACTTTTAATAATTGAAGAGACACTATAATGCTTTGTTGCTTAATCGAATTTTCAAGACAATAGTATACATCCAATGTATTAATTAGCTTCCATTTAAGTATCTTAAAACTTTAGTGATTAATTACGGTACAAAGATGAACAAAACCAGGGAATAGTTCTACATTAGTAATATCCGTAGATTCTACTTGGTTAATGTATTGAATATTCTTATTGCTAAACGGTCAAGGATATTTATTATGTTTTTGCATTTTCCCACCCTAGAAGTATTCTTGACTGCTATAGAACTATATATTCCTCAATTGGTCATAAGACATCTTAAAAGGCTCTCAGAGCTCTAGGTATAAACATTTTTGGCTAAAAAAATTGATGTTAATCATAAACTTGATGTTTACAATAAGATAGCACCTATACTAGAATTTGAGAATTAGTATGATCATAATTATCATTACTGTAAAAAATTTATTCAACCAAGGTTTTTATGAATTCAAACAATAACGAAACATTACTACACCTATGTAAAGAGTTGTTATTTTCAAATGTATATTTCCAACTTTCTTCGTATTTACAACTGTAGATATCTGATTGTACAGGAGGTAAATAATCAGATAAAAAATCCTCAATAGCTAAAGTTAAAGTCTCCATAAATTTGTCAATTTCTTTTACTTTTGTATTATCTTCTGGATTTGGTTCATCAAAAATCACATGTTCCATGGCTCTAGAAAAATAATAAATTTGATATTTATAAGTAGCTATATGGTCAAATGTGCATACCTTCTGTAATTCATAATTTTTTAATTTATTTTTATCTTCTACAAATTTTTTTTGATTACAATTATTTACTTTTATAAATTCATTTTCATAATATATATTTTTTGATATATTATTATCAATTACAACATTTTCACTTTTAATCATACAGCCATCTAAATCTATAACTTGCAAAACACCAATAATATCAGTTTTCTTTAACTTTCTTTGCTGAATTTGTTCCTTAATTTTAAAAATTATTCTATTTTTAATATTAGCATTAGAATTAATATCACCAAAAATATCCCCTCTTATATTAATAAAGGTTATATTATAATCAGAATAAGTTTTCTTTAAATTTGCAAATATTGTTTCATCAGAAAAGCCTTCAACTATTAGTAAAATTACTCCTTTTGTTCTAGTCATTATTTTTACCTGCAATTATAAATGATTTTTGTAGTTCGTATGAATCTGTTTCATCATATAATGATTCTTTTTGTCCTCCAAGTAGAAGAGATCTTAAATAAATATCTCTTGCATTACTAAGTGTTCTAACTCCTTTTAATTGAATGAATCTATTGTCAGGATTATTAGTGGTTACCCATATTTTTTTGAAATTTAATACTTCAAGAACTCTTAGATTATGTGAGGTAAAAATAAATTGCCCTTTACCTGTTTCATCAATTGCTTTAATTATATCACCTAATAAATATTCAAATATTCCAGAATCAAGCTCATCAATTACTATGCAAGCATTTGAATTATTCGAAACTTTGATTAATGAGCTTAAAATTGATATTAATTTTAGAATACCAGCAGATTCGCATTTTAGAGGTAAAAATACCCCATTTTTTTCAGACAGTAATTCAAATCTAATTCCCGATTTGCCATTAACCATAATCTCTTTATTATTTTCTTGACTCTTAACGTTAATTTGCAAATTCGGAATTATGTTTTTTAATACAATATTAATTTGCTCAATAATTTTTTTCATTGAAAAATAACAATCTTCTTCTAATAATGTTGGACTTTCTAAATTATAATTAAAAATTTTTCTTTTATTTTCGACCGATGTACTAAAAGGCATTAATAAATTTGCTAAAACCATTCCGTTTTGTGTGTCATTAATAATATAAAAATTGCCTAAAAAATCCTTACTTAAATTGTTTATTAATTCCATTTCAGTATCATTTAAATATTTAGAATATAAATGCAACATATCTTTGTTGAAAATAAAAGATGTATTTTCTTTTTTTGATGTTTTATTAATTACTATACTATTTATCCTATCTTCTTCAGGTAAATCTTTTAATTTAGTAAGCTTAATTAAAATATCTTCACCTTTTTTGTTAATAATATTCTTAGGTTTTTTATATGGAATAATTTCTCTATATGTTAATTCTTCAGAAAATACATATAACCTATTTTCACCTTCTTTCAAAATAATATCATAATTAACAGAAAATTCACCATATTTATTTACAATTAAAAAATCAAAAGATAATCTAATTTCCTCCTTTCCTTTTGTCAATAAATTAGCCTCAATAGACGGTAAAGGGGAATTTTGTAATAGCTGTTGTAGTATACTAAAGACCTCAACAATTGCAGTTTTACCTGAACCATTTTGACCATAAAACCCAATAACATCCGAAACGCCCATACTTTCAAAATCAGTATTTGTTTTGAATTCACCAGTGCAAACATTTTTTATATTATTTATTTTTATATTTTTTATTCTAATTATTTTTTCCATTTTTTTATTTCCTATTTTGTATTCGTTTATATTATATTACCAAAACGTTTTAAAAACAACAGAAATCGTAAATTTTTTACATATTTGCCATTTAATAATTATATTTATTACTCATAGATATAGCCACATATTCTTTAGTTATCGTTTATTTTATACAGTATTGACTTATCCTGTAATTGGATTCAATTTTAAAAAATGCCTTATAATTCTTACTTTTGTATAAAAAGACCTATTTTACTATTTAATAGTTATTATTATATAATTAACTATTTGCTCGGTAACTTCTAGGACAAATTAATTTATATAAAAGTATTAAGATAAAAGCTTTATTGTAGCAAATTCTATTAATATTAACAATTATATTATTTCTAGCTAAATGATTTTTCAAGAATTGATGAAAACATACAAATATAACAAGAGCTTTTTATATTGCATCTTTTATTTAAAACTTTGAACCCATATTCTTTTCACTTATTAAAGGTATATTTTTTGTACCAACATTACCATAAAAAGGCTGTAGCTCTTTTTCCTAAAATATAATTGTCAAATATTTTAACACCAACATCTGTAGATAATCCAGCACACACTAATAAAGGTAAGAAATGCTCTTCTCTAGGATGGCAGTATCTTGCTCCGGGAATTTCTTCCCAATTAACTAATGAGTCTATCTTCAATTCTTCATTTATACATGTGCAGCAAATTTCAATAAGTTTATCTTGAAAATAATTATTTAGAGCATCTTCTTGGTCTTTACCTTCAAAGTCAAATTGTCTCATATTATGAAATGAAAAACCAGAACCAATAATTAGTATGTTTTCTTCAAGCAAGGGTCTTAAAGCTTTACCTATATTAAGATGGGTAAATGGATCAAGATTATGATTCAATGAAATCTGCAATACAGGAATATCAGCATCTGGATACATTATCTTTAAAGGAATATAAGAACCATGATCATAGTCTCTTTTATTATCCATGCGATATTCAATATCGTTTTTCTTAAATAGCTCGGCTATTTTTAGTGCTAATCCAGGATCACCCTTGCATGGATATTTGATATTATATGAAGCTTCTGGGAAACCATAATAATCATACATAATACCAGGTTCAATTTCACTTTGAATTGTAACTTTGGATTCTTCCCAATGAGCACTGAATACAATAATATAATCGGGTCTCTTTATTTTATTGGGAAGTTTTTTCATGAATTCAATCATTTTTGCATGAGAGGTATCTCCTAACAATGGAAGTGGACCTCCACCATGAGAGAAATAAATTACCTGACCATTATTTTTTAAATTATCTTTTTTCATGAAACAATCTCTTTTATTCTAATATTTAATAAGTCTAGCTACTAATACAATTAAAATCACTATGTTAACATTATAGGTGTCAATTACATATTTTCATCATTTCCATTTAGCGTTAATCCAAATATTTGAACGACCCAATACTAACGAGCAAAAAAGTGATAAACAAAATTATACTATAACTAAATAATTCAACTAATAGAACTGACTTTTACATCTTGAATTGTCGAGTCAATTGCAACGAGGTTCCATAATAAGCCTCTACATAAAGTGTTCTCATCAATGATTTGGATAATTAAGCCTATCAATAGTCCCCAGATATAGATACTATCAACATAATTTTCCTACATATATTATTTTCATTATAGTAACATTATTAATATTCACTGCAATACTAGAACTTCTAATAATCTCGCAGAGGATTTTCTATTTATAGTTCTAACACTACTTTTATATTTTTATATCAATGGGATAAACTTCTATATACTCAATACAAAATCCCATTGAAGATTAAAATCTGTTTCAAAGAATAAAAATCAGGGTAGCCGACTTAATTACGAAAAGAATATTTATTAAATTATTTTATTGCTGATTTTATTAATTTTTATTTTAGGTCTTAATATTACATAAGTAATCGAAATAATGGAAACAATACCGAGACTTATAAACAGCCCTATGCGTTGATTACGATTGAAGGTTACCCCTATTAAAGTAAGAATTACAAGAACAATTCCCATATATGAACTATAAGGGGCCAGGTACATTTTAAATTTTTTACCTTTTGGGTTCTTAAGTGAAGGATAACTCTTTCTATTTTTAATTTGTGAGGATAATATAATAATCCAATTTCCAATCAATAATGCACCAGCTGCAGTTGTTAAATATTCGTAGAGGTTTTCTGGTAAAAAAAGAGATAATAAAATGGTTATTAGTAACCCACTTGCTCCAAATAAAAGTGCAATAACATTTACTCCTTTCTTATTTTTATTCATTAATATTTTAGGGGCTTCATGATCCTTTGCAAGAGATAATAATACGTTAGTAATAGCAAAAAGAGCCCCCACAAAAGTAGAAAAGGCTGCACTGATAATAACAATATTAAAAATTGAACTTATATATGGGAAATTAAATTCAGATAGAGCCGTTATAAAAGGACTCTCACTTTCCGTAATTTGCTGCCAATCCACCATTTTTAAAATTATCAATAGTGAAGTAACATATAAAAAAACCAAGGCTAAATTTAAAGTATTAATTGCTCTAGAAATTGATTCTTTATGTTTTAATTCTTTAGCAGCGGCGCCAACTACAGCAACACCAGCATATGGAAATAGAGCAAAAATCATAGCAGACCATAGGCCTTTAAAACCTTTAGGAAACCAATCCATTGTAGAAAATGATATTACAGGAGTTTCCGAAGTAACCTTCAAAGGCAATACTATTCCAAGAACAAATAAAACACCAAAAATAATAAACAAAACAAGGATTGAAGTTTTTACAATGGCAAAGAAAGATTCAATTTCACCAAAATCTTTTACTCCCAGTAAATTTATTCCTACTCCTAATGCAGAGTAGATAAGCAAAAACGACCATAAGGGAACCATGGGAAACCAATAGCGAGTAAACACAGATAGTGCTGTTACTTCACTAGACATTATTAATACCCCTGCAATCCAATACACCCAGCCACTAATAAAACCAATATCGTCACCAAAGGCTTTCCTAGCATAATCCCTAAAAGATCCTATTTCTGGATCATTAATTTTCATTTCTGCCAATGCGTTAAAGGCAATATATGCCATTAAACTTGCTATTAAAAAAGCAATTATAACTGAAGGTCCAGCTAATCGAATTGCCAAACTTGTTCCTAGAAAAAAACCTGCTCCGGTTATAGAACCAATTCCAATAAGACTAAGTTGCCACCAAGTTATGCCTATTTCTCCTCTCTTCTTAATTTCCTTTTTTTTATGATGTTCTACAATTTGTGAAACTATTTTTTCATCATTCATCCAATAACGCCATCCTTGATCTCTTGATCTAATTTACTTGTAAAATTGATTGTGACTGGCATTTTTAAGGAGGCCCTAAAGTCATCCATAGTCTTAGTCAATTTGTAGCTTATTCGACTTTTCCAAGCAGTATTTTTGCTTGAAAACACCAGAACTTTGATTATAACTTTTGAATTTGTTAAACATAATCCACATTCAGTCTTCCAGAAATAAATACCATGGACAGAACCTCTAACACCTTCAGTAACAAAGGGAAAAAGGTTTGCAGAAAGACTATGAGTTATACTTTATTCTAAACAAAATTACAAAATATAAATAGTTCAAATTCAAAACAATTTATATTTGTAAAATAGCAAGGACTCTGTCAATTTAATAAATAAGCTTTTTTTTCTTAAATCAAGCAAATTAATTCAATATTTTGATCTTAAATAACAAATTCTGATAATTGGACTATTAACTTTTAAATAGAATTTGATATGTATATAACTTAGTATTATTTTTTTAAAATTATTTAATTTTTTGATTATGCTAAATAATCATATCTACTTGAGAAGGAGTATTTTTGGAAATTAAAACTATTTACGTGAAAGTTTATTATTCTACTATTTATAGTAGGTTGGTGTTTACTTTGAAAAATTAAATTATAGAAACATCAGAGCTACACCAACTACAGAAATAATAGTACCAAGTATTCCTAGCATTTTTACATATTTTTTCTTAAATATTAATTCATATAATAAGATAAAAATAGGACTTATTTGGACTATAGCGGTGACCACTCCAACCGGAGAATAATTGAAGGCAGTTAATAAAAAAGACATACCTATTACTGGACCACTAATAGAGGCTATTAAAAGGAGGGAAAGATCTTTCTTGTTTTTAAAGATAATAAAATCATTCTTAAATTCCTTTCTAATAAATAATGAAAATAATACGGCTCCAGTTAAACCACCAATCATTCTAATTGAATTGGTGCTTAGTGGACCCAGGTCAGATAAAGCACTTTTAGCTAAAATATTTGAAATAGCTTGTAGTATAGATGCAAGAAAAGCAAATATTGTTCCTTTAATTAAATTTCTTTTTTTACTGATATCATCTTCTTTCTTTTGATTAAGAATTAATATAACTATACCAGAAAGGGTAATTAGTATAGCAAACATTTGAAGAATTGTAAGAACTTCCTTAAAGAAAAAGTATGAAAGTATAGTACTAAATATAGGATTTAGAGTCATTATGACTAAAGCTTCTCTTGGCCCTATGTTAGTAAAAGCCCAAAACAATAAGGAATCACAAAAAAAATATCCAAGTAATCCAGATAGTAATAATATTACCCAATTAGATAGAGTAGCCTGAACAAAGAAATTACCTTCACTAACGAATGCTATTAATATAATTATTGGTGCTGCTATCCAAAGTCTAACATGGACAGAAGCTCTAATTGATACCTTTTTACCTAGATAGGAATAAATAATTGAGTTCTCGGCATACGTAAGTGCTGCTATTATAGCTAATATTTGACCTATTAGTAAGTTTGGGAGCATCGATTGTTTCCTATATTATTTTGATTTTATATTTTTTATTAACAATTAGTAATTATATATTTTTAATCAATATTAGTGAATATATAACACTAAAGAAGAGAATTAATTTTTAAGAAATTAAAATATCTATCGTTATTATTTACCTTTTTATAGATAAAAGTATTATTTACTTTGTGGCGAATTTCTGACTATTATAGAGTATTAACACATAGGTATTTTATAAATAAACTTTGATAAGATAGCCAACTTCATTAATTGATTATCTCGCATAATGCCAGATTTCAAATAATAATTAATTCTCTAAAACATTACTTTATAAAAACGTTTAACTAAAGTAATTACTTTCATAATTCTTTGTTTAAATCCTTTTTCTAAAAAGGTTAAGTTTTTTCATGCAGTACCAGTAATTTTTCCTATCCAAATCTGTAGTTTCAATCAGTTGTTTTTCAATGTATGACAATGATTCAAGCCAGTCATTTTTATAAGTCCCCTCATTAAGGTAATTTGAAAATAAAGGTAATAAGCTTTTATCTTTTACTTTTATTTCTTTAAGCATTTTTAAAGTCAATTCTACATAATACGGAAAAGTGAAAGATTTTAGGAAAATATCGAATTTTATATCAAATTCTCTATCTTCCTTAAATGAGGCATCCAAAAGAAAGTTTTTTTCTACGGAATCTCCTAAATAGCAATAGAAAAGACTAGACAGTGTTTTCCCTTCTACTTTTCGTAAAATTCTTCCCAATCTCTGAATCCTTTGTCTTTCTTGTGAATTACCTGAAAGAATAATTCCAATATCTGTTGAAGGAATATTTAATCCTTCATCTAAGGCTTTACAAGTTATTAGAATGTTAGCGTGCCCTATTCTATAAGATTCAAGTGAAAACTGTTTTTCAGATTCTTCCATACCACTATGATAACGCGCAATTTTTCCAATATATTTTTCATTTAGAATTGAAAAAAGTGCATTGGTTTGTGTAATTCTCTCAGTAAAAATCATTACTTTTTTATTTTCTGCTAAAATATCAACCAAACCTACTACAGCTGACAATCTTGAAGAAGCATTGTATAAAATATTTTGTCTTAGAAGAAACTTATGTATAATTGACTTAGCTAGATTTGAAGCATCTCCCTCTCCTATTCTGATTAATTTTTTCAGAAAAGAAAGAAATTGATCCTTATTCATTTTTGAATTACTTTTTTCTGGAAATAAGGTATAAAGGATTCCTATTGATTTTGAAATTTGTTCTGATACTTCAGTGTAAAGTTTAAGCTCTTTATCTGTAAATTTTAGTTTAACATTATATAAAACACATCCATTAATAATATTGTCATCCATTGCTTCCGTTATTGAGTATTTATAGAAGATTGGACCAATGAATTTTTCAATGGTAGAACTAAATGTAATTGTTCTAGGCGTAGCAGAGAGTCCTAAACTGAAATATTGTTTAGAATTATATCTTTTTTTTGAAAGAAATTCGAATATTTTTGAATTTTCTTGACTAGAATAATGATGACATTCATCTAAAATCAAAAGATGTGAATGCCCTTTTTTGCTTTCTTCTAAAATTTGTAGAGCTAAAGTATATCTGGCAGAATTAATCACATAAATCATAAAAAGTTTAGGAGAAAGACATTTTTCTTTACCATAATAACAACCAATATCTTGTTTATCAATGTAAAAATCTTCAATTAAACAACTTCTCCATTGATTAACTAAGAAAGCCTTAGGAACTATTATTTTTATTTTAAGATTAGGTTTTACCTTTTGCAGTTTCAAAGCAGCATAGATAGCTAGGAAAGTTTTTCCTCCTCCCGTAGCAACTTCTGCAATTCCTCTACAATTGGAATCAAACCATTTTGCAATGCACTTTTCCTGCCATTCATACAACTGGATTTCATTCATTTTCTTTACTTTTCATAATTTGTAAAATTATATTATTTTTATTTATGTTTGTATAGTAAAAAAAAGGCTTGTATCATATAAAAAATAAATAATATCTTTTCTTACTTTTTATTGCATAAAATACTATTAAAAAACTTCCATTCTTTTATTTGTAATACCTACTTGCACTCGTATGGTAGATTTATTTATTAGAATTCTTTTGCAATTAGATTCTATACCTAAATAAGGCTAGTTTTTTAAGGCTTTTTCTAATAATAAATAAACTTTTGATAAGGGTTTATCGGTGGATTATATATAAAGCAAGATAAAAAAGGAACCAGAACCGCACCAACATAATATAAAAGTCTTATTCAATGCTTAAATCAAGGTTTTTTACTTATTTTTACCATACGAGTGCAAGTAAGTATTATTTATTTGTATAATTATCTATAATTGCTCTTATATAATATCAAATTGTATGTCATTTTATGATATTTTTAAATCAATGTTCACAACTTAAGCTCATTACACATGTTTCTGAGGATAGATATCCTACATTAAAGCAATGAATAATTGGTTATTACATAAACGACTTACCAGTTATTCCTTAAGTTGTGAGCATTGT
>JAENWY010000346.1 GCA_016649775.1 Spirochaetaceae bacterium | reverse complement strand
TCCATATGTTCTTGAGAAAAATTCAAACTGTTTTTTGTATCCTATATTAATTGGAACTAATAACCACAAAGGTGGCGATGTAAGGTTTGCTAGATTCCTAATGACTTTTAAAAATGTTAAAACTCCTGATTGTTATATTTCTTCTTTATTAGATTATTTTAGAATTGATTCAGAATGGCCTGGTCAAGATATTATCCGTGAAAATTTAAAAAGAGGTGTTAGTCTATCAAAAATTAATTTATTGGATATATTAAACGAATCTACTATAGAGGGAATTATTATAGAACATGAAAAATATTGTAATAATTTTGTTCCAAATTTTGAAATGCATGAATTTGAAACTTTATTATTTTCAGATGTAAAAATTATGAGTGATATTTTACAGCTTCCTGAGAGCGATAAATATTTTTTTGAAATTTTAAAAAGATATCATGATGATCCTGAATTGATTAATACAGTCACAGCTCCTTCAAAAATAATTTTGGCAAAGAAAGCTAATTATAAAAAAACAGTTGATGGTCTACAAATTGCAGAAAAAATTGGCATTGAAAAAATTAGAGAACAATGTTCCTGTTTTAATGAGTGGGTAGAGAAATTAATTACTATTGTTTAGTATGCAATGAATATTATGTTAATTTTAATTAAAAGTCGGTAGTGTACAATCAAGTGTGTAAGTTATTAAACCAATAACTTGTGCACTTATTTTATTCAACTCCTTTAGTATAATAAGGGAGCTAATTGTTAAAGTTTAGTTTTTTTTTAACCTTGAATTGTCAAGTCAAGTGCCATTAATAGAAATTAGGACGTATCCATAATAAATTTTGCCTCTTTTTAAGAGGTTATAAGGGTTGTGTATTGTGAAATTTCCTGCAAAGTAAGTTAAAAAAAGTATACAAATAGTATACAATTAATAGCAGAAGCGTTTTATGATAGGTAAAATCCGACCCCTTAATTTGTTACTTAGAAAAGAGTTACAAATTATAAAGGAGTTAAGATTTAGAGAGGTGCCAATCGGATTTGAACCGATGCATCACGGTTTTGCAGACCGTTCCCTTACCGCTTGGGTATGGCACCAAATGTAATAATTGGAATTTATCAGATTTGAACCTCTTGTTCAAGTGCTTTTTTAAAAAAAGATGAATTATCTGAATTTTTAACTGCAGACAAATACTTACTGTTCAAGCCTTATTTTAAATAGTGCTGTATAAGGTTTCTGATTTTTTTCCTCCTTTCAGATTTTACATCTAAGTTAACTCAAAAGCAATAGAATCTTTGTATTTCATTTATTTACGTTTTCTATATTAAGATAAAACTGATTAATAAAGCCTTCTCTAATACGTTTTGATTTATTAAATTTGTATTTAGCGCATAAAATTTAATAATAACTAAGTAACTGTAGTTTGAAATGATGTCTGTTGTTGTTTATAATAAATTACCTATTAATTTTGTAGGAATTTAGTAAGAATTATTGACTATCAATAGGGAATTAGGTATTTTTAACTCGTTAGATACTCTTAAATGTGCTAACATTATATAGTAAAAGATAAACATCGGCGAAATTAATTAAATCATAGATTAATTATTTCGATTACAATTAAAACGAATTAAAATGGTTTAATTTATAAGAGGTAAAATATGTCAACTTTAAAAGAAAGAGCTTTAGAATATCATACCATGAATGGTGTACCTGGAAAAATTTCTGTTATACCAACAAAACCTTGTGCAACGGCAGAAGATCTTGGACTTGCTTATACTCCAGGAGTAGCAGAGCCTGTTTTAGAAATTGAAAGAGATAGTGAAAATGCTTATAAATATACTGCTAAAGGTAATCTAGTAGGGGTTATTAGTAATGGAACTGCAATACTTGGTTTAGGAAATCGTGG
>JAENWY010000356.1 GCA_016649775.1 Spirochaetaceae bacterium | reverse complement strand
ATGATGATAATGAGATAAATATTGTAGAAATTCCGACTAAGATTTTAGATATTGATAGATTTAATAAGCTCTTTTATAATGAATTGGTCAAAATAAAAATCTAAAACCTTGAATTGATATTACCCATTTGTTACAACAATAGAGGTGTATTAAAAGCATCCTTGTTTTTTGTTTGCCCTGGATGTTTTATTTCTAGATGTTGCAATCCCACAACGAGAACTCTGAGCTACTGGAAATATGTAGTTTAAACGCTAGTAGACGACAAGAGGGTAATCGTGAGATTACGTGTGAAGAAATTAAAGATAATAACTATTGAAAAGAATAATGAACCCAATACTGTATTAATTTATGGTGTTGTTTTTTTATTGGTTAATACGCATATCTGATTGACTAATGATTGTGTTGAATCTATCTTACCATATAGATAAACAACAAGGATGGACGTAGTGTATAAATTTGAGATAACGGTAAAAGATGACATAGAAGTGCTTATAAATGGCCATTATGATACTTTAGAATCAACTCCTGATGACTTCTTTGAACAAACTATTGTAGATAACTCAAAATACTATAGAATTAATAAGAATGATTTAGAAATTGGTTATTTTTCTTTGGACGAAGAGGGCAAATTAATCCAATTTTATGTCATTGATGAAATGAAAGAAGATTCTAAAACAATAATCGAACAAATAATTGAAGATTATCAATGTGCCTCTGCAATTGTTCCTACTTATGATCCAATTTATTTTGAATCAATTGAACCTTTTTGTATTGAAAAATCAATACAAGATAATTTATATATTTTGAATAAAAAAAATTATGATGAATTAGAAGAAGAGGAAATAATAGTAAGACTTGCAACACTTGAAGATTTAGATTTAGTTGTTGATTTAGAAGAAAAGAGCCTAGATGGTGCTACCCGAGATGGTTTACTTATTTATTGTAAGTCAATAATTGAGAAAAAAGGATTATATTTATTTTTTATAAATAGAAGTTTCGTTGGAGTTGGAGAGTCTAGAACTTGGTATAAAAAAGGATCTACCTTCTTGTGTGTTATTGTAGCCCCTAAATTCAGATCAAAAGGAATTGGAGAATTTATAATATCTTATTTAATTAAACTTGGATTAAAAGATAATCTAAGTATATTAACTTCTGCTAAAGAAACTAGTATTAATTCTAATAAAATGCTGGAAAGTCTTGGATTTGAGAATAAATCCCAAATATTGAATATGAAACTAAAATAAATGAAAAGATAAGCTAGTTAATTAGCTTGGGCAACAATCAATTAGATGAGATAATTAACTAATAGGTTGTTGAGCTATACATAAAGAGTTATTTAGTAATTATACTATTGATGTTCGAGGGCTTTCTAAAAGTACCTCGAATTATTTTTTGTATAGCTCAATGAAAATTTTCACATTTATGATAACTCTAGGTTATAGTTATAACTTAATTTATTATATAATTTCTTATGATGAGTTATTAAAACTGGAAGATTTATTAATACATGATGAGAACTTTAAGAAATTAAATAGAAATAGATCATCAAATGTATTCTGCTATTTTAAACAGATTCATAGAATTCTCATAAGGTAATTAATTAAGCAACAGAGATAACCTATCATCATTATTAGATGAACTCTATTCTTCTAAACCTTCAATCTTCAGATCAGAAATAGAAGTTGATAGATTTATTGTTAATCAAGTTCTAATTGCTTCAAATTATGAATGTTAAATTAATAAAACTCATAAGTCTTTTATATT
>JAENWY010000163.1 GCA_016649775.1 Spirochaetaceae bacterium | reverse complement strand
ATTAATTATATTAGATATTAAACAAACTGGAATTAATTAATTTCTTTTAGTAAATCTATTGAAGAAACTATTTATATTCAGTATATTCTAAACGATAAGTTCTTAACTTATTTAAATAAAAATTTTTTCCAGTGCTAATTTATGGAAAGGAGGTGATTTTGTATGGCATATATTAAAGTTGATGATAACGAACCTTTAGAAAAATCAATTAAGCGTTTTAAACGCATGGTTGAAAAAGAAGGTATTATTCGTGAATTCAAGAAAAGAGAATACTTCGAGAAGCCATCCACCATTCTTAACAGAAAGAAGAAGGCTGATGCTAGAAAGCAATTGAAGAAAGCTAGAAAGCTTCATGCTTCAAAAGCTTACTAAGATAAGTAAAAACCGTCGTTTAATATGGCGGTTTTTTATTTCAATATTATATATGTTATATTTGTTAAATAAGTTATCTAGTAATTAATTATTGTCAATTTACGTATATCTGTAAAAAATAAAAAAAAATTTGACAAAATCATAAATTACGTTTATCATTTATTTATAAATATTTATATATTGAAAAAACACATAGATAAAGAGGTTTTGTATGTTAATTCTTATTTCAGACGCATTCGATTCAAAATTAGCTGATAAATTATTAGTTTTTGGAGAAGTAACGGATGATAAATCTAAGCTTAGTGAAGCTGATGTAGTTTTAGTACGTAGTAAAACTAAATGTACTAAAGAGTATATCGACAATGCACCAAATTTAAAATTGATTATTCGTGGTGGCGTCGGTATTGATAATATTGATAAAGAATATGCTGAATCAAAAGGTATTATTGTTCATAATACTCCAAGAGCATCTTCAGTTGCTGTTGCTGAATTAGCAATGGCACATATGATAGCAGCTCCATCTCATATAATTGAATATAATAATAGTATGAAAAATGGAAAATGGCTTAAAAAAGAAATTGAAAGAACTGAATTATTTGGGAAAACACTTTGTTTAGTTGGAATTGGAAATATTGCACAACAAGTTGCTATCAGAGCTAAGGCTTTTGGCATGAATGTTGTTGCTTATGATAAATTTGTTAAATCTTCAGATTTAGCTCAATTAATTCCAACTTTAGAAGCAGCTGTTGCAGATGCCGATTATATTTCGATTCATACTCCATTAACTCCTGAAACAAAGGGCATGTTTAATAAAGATTTATTTGCAAAATTTAATAAAACACCTGTTATTATTAATACTTGTAGAGGTCTTGTTGTTGATGCAGATGATATGGTAGCAGCTCTAAATGAAGGTACTGTAGCTTTATATTGTTCAGATGTATATCCAAGTGATCCCCCATCAGAAGATTACCCAATTTTAAAAGCTGAAAAGGTTATTCTTACCCCTCATGTAGGTGCTAATTCAAGTGAGAATCTTCTTCGTATTGGTGATGAAGCATTTTCTATTATTAAAGCATTTAAAGGAGACAACTAATAATGAGTAGTCGTAAATTAAACTTTTTTGCTGGTCCATCAGTTCTTCCTCTAGAAGTATTAGATGAGCTACAAGCTCAAATTAAAGATTACAATGGTAATGGTTCTTCAATGATTGAAACCTCTCACCGTGGTCCCATGTTTGCAGAAATGTATAAACAATGTCAGAACAGTTTAAGAGAAATTTTAGGCATTAGTGATGAATATGATATCTATTTCTTAGGTGGTGGTGCAACACTTCAATTTTCAATGATTCCGATGAACTTTTTAAAACCAGGAACTGTTGCTGATTATATTAAGAGTGGTACATGGGCAAATAAAGCTGGTAAAGATGCTGAGTTATTTGGTGATGTTAACTATTATTATGATGGAACTGATTCAAAATTCTCTTCTCTTCCAGATTCAAAGACCGTTAAACCTTCAAAGAATTCTTCATATCTTTATCTTTGTTCAAATGAAACAATTGGCGGTATTGAATGGCAGGACTTCCCAGATACTGGTGATGTTCCTTTAATTGCTGATATGTCTAGTGATTTTATCTCAAGACCTGTCGATGTTAATAAATTTGACATGATTTATGGTGGTATTCAAAAGAACTTAGGCCCAGCAGGTGCTACATTAATTATCATGAAGAAATCAATGCTAGAAAGACAAAATTCACCATTAGCTAGTTACTTAGATTATAAAAATCATGCTAGTAATGATGGTCTATTTAATACACCTCCTGTATTCTCAATTTGGGGCGTTAAATTAGTTCTAGATTGGATTAAGAAAAATGGTGGTGCTCAAGGAATGGCTGACAGAGCTAATCTTAAGAGTGGTATGGTTTATGATGTTTTAGATAGTTCTGATTTCTGGAAATCTCCAGTAGATAGGAATTATAGATCCAAAATGAATGTTGTATTCCGTCTTCCAAATGTTGATTTAGAAAAGAAATTCTTAGTAGAGGCTTCTACAGCTGGAATGTTAGGTCTAAAGGGTCACCGTAGTGTTGGTGGTTTAAGAGCTAGTATTTATAATGCTTGTCCTGTAGAAGATGTTAAAACATTAACTGAATTCATGAAAGAATTTGAAAGAAAGAATGGTTAAAATATGATTAATAAAGTAGATGACACAAACAAAGAAATAATTAGAGAATTGATTGATGGCAGAAAGCCATTTAGTGCAATTGCTGAAAAACAAGGAATCACTGAAAATACTGTTAGATCAAGAGTTAATAAACTTATTGATGAAGGTATTTTATCTGTGATGGGTTTAGTAGATCCTGAATTAATACCTGGATTGCAGGTAGTTATGATGGGAATTAAATTAAATACTCTTGACTTAGATACTAAAGCTATTGAGTTCTCTAAACTTAGAGGTGTTGTGAATGTATCAGTTGTAACAGGACGATATGATTTAATGGTTCAACTTATCTTAAATGAGGATGATGGAATTACTCTATTAGATTTCTTTAAGAAAGAATTAGAAAAAGTAGATCAGGTTGCTGATGTTGAGACATTTATCGTCTATCAAAGTCATAATTTAAAAGTACCTTACGTACTATAATATTTAAATTAATTTATCCTTAAATTTATTAACTCATAGCGTTTCATTTTTAATAATGTTACTTTGTGAGTTATTTTTTTGCTCTGTTTTATTGATACCTTTAATTGCATAGACAAGCATTTTCAATATTTTAAATTTTTATGCATTATAAATGCATGATTACGTATTATTATTGAAAGATAGTGTCTAATTACTTATAATATGTTATAATCGTCAAAGATAAATAAATATAAATGGAGTAAATTCATGGCAAACTTAAAAACAAATTATATGGGCTTAAAATTAAAGAACCCAATAATTGCTGCTAGCGGTCCACTAACATCAAATCTAGATAGTTTAAAAAAACTAGAAGATGCTGGCGCTTCTGCTGTAGTAATTAAATCAATATTTCAAGAACAAATAGATAAAGATGCAATTTCTACTATGGAGATGGATGATGCCTTTTTAGCTCATGCTGATGCATATGGTTTTTTACTTGGAGCTAGTGAAGATTATTTTATTGATCAATATTTAACATTAGTAGAAGATGCTAAGAAAGCTTTATCTATTCCTGTTATAGCTTCCTTGAACGGAAGTGGCTCAGCAGATTGGATTTCTGAATATGCACCACGTTTTGCTAGTTGTGGGGCAGATGCAATCGAATTAAATCACTATGAAATTGGTTCTAACTATAAATTAGATGGAAAACAGATTGAGAGGAATTATATTAAATTTGCTAAAATTGCAAGAAAAGAAATTAAAATCCCTTTAGCCTTAAAAATTGGCTCTTGTTTCTCAGCTCCTGCTAATATTATGCATCAATTTGATTTTTTAGGTATTAATGGATTAGTTCTTTTTAATAAATTTTATAATCCAGATATTGATATTGAAACATTAGAAATGAAATCAGGTAATCCTTTAAGTGATAATAATGATTTCTATGATACTCTTAGATGGGTAAGTTTAATGAGTGAAGAATTAAGACTCGATTTATGTGCAAACACTGGTATTCATTCTAGTTCTACTATTATTAAAATGTTATTAGCTGGTGCAAGTACTGTAGAGCTTTGTTCAGTATTAATGAAAAATGGTGTTGGTGTCATTGAAACTTTCTTAAAAGAAATTAATGAATGGATGGATAGAAAAGGATTTAATGAAATTTCCGACTTTAAAGGAAAATTAGCTCAAGAAGCTATGGTAGATCCTACTGTTTGGGAAAGAACTCAGTATGTTAAATCTATACATAATATAGGAAAATAATATATGAATTTTGATGAATATTCTGATATTGCACCTCTAGAAGGTGAAAGTGTTATTGAAGCCACTAATTATTTGCGTAAGTATCCTGAAATTTTAGGTGGTCTTGCTAGTATAATTTTGGACAATAAAAATCCTAATTATATTGAAAATGTAAAAAATATTACAACTCAAATGATCAATCAGCTACAATATGTAAAAACTTACGAGGATTTTCAGCGTGATATTGCATCTGGTATTCTTATTAAAGCAGTTGTAGATAGGTCAATTGATAAATTAACTTTTTCAGGTGAAGAAAATATTGGGGATAAGGATTCTTATTTATATTTTTCAAACCATAGAGATATTGTATTAGATTGTGCCCTTCTTGATATTTCTCTACTCCATGCTAATAAACAGATGTGCGAAATGGCATTTGGCGATAATTTAATGGCTACAAAAGCTGCGGAATATTTATTTAGAATTAATGGTGGAATAGTTGTAAAAAGAACTCTTCCAATTAGAGAAAAATACCATGAGTCGATTAGACTTAGTAAGTATTTTTGTGAAACCATTATAGAAAAAAACAAAAGTATTTGGGTAGCACAAAAAAGTGGTAGATCTAAAGATGGAATAGATAATACCTCTTCAGTTATTATAAAAATGCTATACCTTTCAATGAGAAAAAGTAAAGTTACTTTTCCTGATTTAATTAATAAAGTTAAAATTGTTCCTGTAGCAATCAGTTATGAGTACGATCCAAATGATGTTAATAAATCCAAAGAAGAAGTTCTTAAATTATT
>JAENWY010000049.1 GCA_016649775.1 Spirochaetaceae bacterium | reverse complement strand
TTCTTTATAAATTCCTTTTCAAATTTGGTATTTCTAAAACTAAACTTTGCGAGAGATTTTCCACTTTTATAATAATATAATAATATAATAGTAAATTAATTAAGGCTCCTTACCTAAAATGATTGCTAAGGCTATCTCTCTAATTCGTTAATGTACAGTAAAAAAATTTAGGGTCTACTAGGATGTTAACAATTGTATCAATTAACACATCAACTATAGATTTCATTTTGGCAACTTCATATTTCATCAATTGACCAGCAGTAAAATTTGCAATTACTATAACGGAACGAAGTATTATAAACAATGAATACATGGTAGCAAAGGGATAAACTTCACTATAAGCTTCAAAAGGTTTTAGAAATATAATTTTAATAAAGCTTATGCCTACACCAATTATTACACATAAAAATATCCCAATTGATAATGTTTTGCTTGCTTATTCTCTCTTTTTTATTCCCTGTAATCTTGAAATATATGATGATGAACCTGTTCCAACTATATTAGCTAATAACATTAATATAATAAAAACTGGAGATGCTAATTGATTAGAATCTCTAATCATTCAGATAACCAAAATATCTACTAGGTTGTAAAGACCTTGTATCATCAATTTAAATACTCTAAGTAATTAAATCTTTAAAATTTAACAATAATTTAATTCAAGATGAATGTTCTTTCTTTTTCATTATAATTTTCCTTTTAACTTATAGATTTAATTTAATAAGATTTAGCCTTTTTTCTTTATTACTCAATGATAAGTTAAAAAAAATATGTTTTTATTCTTTGAATTGTAATTTGATTTTTCTATTTCTATTGATTATTTTTATAGTGTGTATTAAGAATATTATATATCAATCATTAGGAGATAATTATGGTAAAGCATATTGTAATGTGGAATTTTAAAGAAAGTGTAAAAGAAGAAGAAAAAGAAACTATTAAATCTAATATGAAAAAAAATTTAGAAGGTTTATTAGGTGATATTCCTGGATTATTAGAAATTAGTTTTGTTAAGACCCCTCTAGATGGTTCTTCTCATGAAATAGCGCTTGTAACAGAATTTGACAATGAAGAATCAAAGAAAGGTTATGGTGTTCATCCCTCTCATGTTAAAATAGCAAATACTTTTGTTAGACCATATACAACAAATAGAGCATGTTTAGATTATCAAGCATAGTACTATATAATTAATGCCCCTTTGGGCATTAATTATTTACTAATTTTTTAACAGAATCTCTCTCAACTAATTCGACATCAACACATATCTTATTAGTAAGCCTATTTGTTTTGTTAATTCGATCAAATAGTAATTCTATGGCCATTGCGCCTTTTTCTTCTATATGTTGATCTATGGTCGTAATTTTAGGATAACCATATTTAGAAAAGGTTAAATTATCATAGCCTGTAACAGAAAAATCTTGAGGAACATTAATATTATTCTCTCTTAATCTGTCTATAATACCAAGAGCTATTATATCGGCTGTGGTAACAGCTGCACTTATGTTCTCTATAGCTTTTAATACATCACCAATTCTGAGTCCTTCTTCATAAGAGATATCACATTGAATTAATAATTCTTTTCTCAGTGGAATGTTGTACTGTTTTAATGCATCTGAATAGCCTTTAAATCTTTGTTCAATTAAAGGCGTAGTGGTATTTATGGGTGATATAAAAGCAATATTTTTATGATTGTTTTTTATTAAATATTCAGTTGCAATAAAACCACCTTTATAATCATTAATATTAATAGTACAAACATTTTGATTCTTGGTATAAGAATCCATAAAGATAGAGGGTACATGAATTTTTTTAATTATTGAATTTAGTTGTGTTTTACCATTAGGTAATATGAATATAGCTCCATCAATTTTCCAGTTATTTAGAAAAGTTATAATTCCATCACTAGAGGTAACGGATCTAATCATTGCAAAATAACCATTGGATCTTAATTTTGTTTCTAATATTCCTACCATTTGTGATATGTATGGATCTGAGAAAAAATTACTACATTCTTCATTTTCTGCTCTAGGAACGATAATTGCAATAATTTTAGAAGTTTGGGCACTAAGAGTTCTAGCTGAAAGATTTGGAATATAATTTTTTTCTTTTATTATTTTATTTACTTTCTCAACTGTTGTCATTGATACTTTTGAGTATCTTTTATTTATTACATTAGATACTGTCATCGGACTAACACCCGCTAGTTTAGCAATTTCTTTTATACCCATTTTGCATCCTTTTTAAGTTTTTTTTATTATTTAATATTATAGGTTTTAAGTCAAAGGGAGAAAATTGACAATATTTCTTGACGTTTAACGCTAAACCTAATAATATCATAAATATCTTAGGTAGAAAAGAGAGGTCATTATGCCTGAATACAAAGTTAATGGAAATATTGTCAATTTTAAAAATGTTAGGTTATCTATAATTACTGATAGACTAATCAGATTTGAATATTCTAAAGATAAAAAGTTTGTAGATGATCAATCCCTCATGGTAGTAAATAGAAATTATCACGAGTGTGAATTTAATGTAGAGGTTAGAGACAAATTTATATACATTTCTACAGCTTATTTGGTTGTAGAGTGTAATGGTGAAGAGTTTAGTAGTTTTGGATTATCTGTTCAATTGAAACATTCTTTGAAAAGTACTTTGTGTCTGTGGAGATATGGTGACAAAGTTGATAACTTAGGAGGGACTGCGAGAACCCTTGATACAATTAACGGCGAATGTGAACTTGAAGATGGGATATTTTCTAAATCAGGTTATGCTATAATTGATGATTCTTTTTCTATGTTATTGAATGAAAATTTTGTTAAATCGCGTGAAAAAGGTAAAAAAGATTTATATTTCTTTGGTTATGGAATTGATTTTGTTCAAGGTCTAAAAGATTATTACTACATATCTGGTAAAACCCCTATGATTCCAAGATATGCTCTTGGAAACTGGTGGAGTCGATATTATAAATATACAAGTGAAAACTATCTGTCATTAATGGATGAATTTAAAATCAACGATATACCACTATCTGTATCTGTTATAGATATGGATTGGCATCTTGTTGATATTGATCCTAAATTAGGAACTGGTTGGACAGGGTATACTTGGAATAAAGAATTCTTTCCAAATCCTAAAGAATTTTTAGAAGACTTACATAAAAGGGGCTTGAAAGTAACACTTAATGATCATCCAGCTGATGGAATAAGAGCTTATGAAGATAATTATAATAGATTAGCTGAGAGTATGGGAATTGATCCTAAAACTTCTCAAACAATTTTATTTGATGCAAGTAATATCGACTTTCTAAATAAATTCCAAGATAATATATTAGAGCCTTTAGAGAGAGATGGAATTGATTTTTGGTGGATTGATTGGCAACAAGGTAGTGCTTCAAAAGTTGAAGGTTTAGATCCACTAATAGCTCTTAATTTAACAAGATTTAATTCAAGTAGAAATAAAGGAGTTCGCCCTTTAATTTTTTCAAGATACTCTGGTCCTGGTTCTCACCGCTTACCACTAGGTTTTTCAGGTGATACTGTTATCTCCTGGGAGAGTTTAGCCTTTCAACCTAAATTTACAGCTTGTGCCTCAAATATAGGCTATGGTTGGTGGTCTCATGATATTGGTGGTCACATGCATGGATACAAAGATAATGAGTTAGAAATTAGATGGTATCAAGTAGGTGTATTTTCACCAATTAATAGATTGCACAGTTCAAATAGTTTGTTTACTTCCAAAGAACCTTGGAGATATGAGCGAGAAACTAATAGAATTATGAGCGAGTTTTTGCGACTTCGTCATAAATTAATTCCGTATCTCTATACTATGAACTATCTCTCCTATAAAAAAGACATCCCTCTAGTTAGACCTATGTATTACTATAATGGGAATGATGAAAGATCTTTTGAAGTTGAAACCCAATATTACTTTGGATCCTCTATGATAGTGGCTCCTATTGTCAGTAAAAGTATTCCGAATTTATTAATGAGTAAAGTTAAAGTATATCTTCCAAAGGGAAATTATTATGACTTTTTTAATTCTCGCCTGTACCGAGGTGATAGAGTAATTAATATGTTTAGAACTCTTGATGAACTACCTATATTAATAAGAGAGGGTGAAATAATACCTCTTACCAATGAGGGTAGAGCAGAAAAGAATCCAGATGAGTTAATTCTAAATATCTACATGGGTGTTAATGGTAGGTTTAATCTCTATGAAGATGATAACATTAGTGATTCTTATAAAGATAATATTTGTTGTAGAACCTTGTTTGAAAATAATTGGGATAAAAAAGAATTTGTAATAAATAAAGTAATAGGGGATCTATCACTAATACCTAAGGAGAGATCCTATAGACTAGTATTCGTGGGAATAGAGAACTCAATTGTAAGTGTTACTAATGATAAAAATAATATCAAATATTGTGGGTATTATGATGAAAATAAGAAAGAATTGATAGTACTTCTTAATAATATCAGCACTTGTGATAGAATCTGTATAAACTTTAATTCTGATATTTCCCTAAGTACAAGAGACCTAAATAATGATTTATTTGAGTTGTTAGACCAAGTAGAAATTGAAATTGATTTAAAAGATTTAATATATAAAACAATTACAACTACTACAATAGAAAATGCAATATGTGGTTTAATATCCTTAGATTTAGATAAAAATTTGTTTGAATGTATTTGTGAATTACTCCTTGCAAATTAAGCTCATAAATATATAATTCGGCTCTTCGTGATAGTCCATGGGTAAATAATTTATTTAGTAAAAAATTAACAAGTTATCCATTGAATGTCACGAAGAACCATTATTTAAGTTAGAATATTTATCAGAAGTGCTTAACTATATAGATTAAGTATTGAGGATTTTTGTTTTAAATGATATGTTTGATTTTGAAATTATCAATAATAATGAGTTTAAAATGAAAGATAAGAATTTTGGTTTATTAGGACTTTTGCTAGTAGCTATAATATGGGGAAGTGGATTTGTAGCAAGTGATTTATTGCTACTTAGTTTATCCCCCCTAGCCCTTTTGGCGTGCCGTTTTACAATAGCCGCAATTGTGTTAATAATAATCAATTTTAGAAAGCTTATGTTTCTTAATAAAGAAAATGCCATAGCTGGTACTATTTTAGGAGTAATTCTTTATATTTCTTTTTCCTTTCAAACTTTTGGTCTTAAATATTCAAGTCCCTCTCATAATGCCTTTTTAACTTCAGTTAATGTAATTATTGTACCTTTTATTGTATGGGGTATTACTAAAATAAGAGTAGATATCTATGGCTTTTTAGGAGCTTTTTTATCAATTACAGGAATAGGTATATTATCTTTAACCCATAATTTTACTCTATCTTATGGTGATATTCTCAATCTAACTTGTGCTTTTGGATTTGCTTTTCATGTATTTTTTTCAGGTAAATTTGCAAAGAAATATGATACTGTAACTTTTGTAACAATCCAAATGATAGTTGCAGCTCTGCTATCAATCTTATTTTTAATAATTAGTGGTGATACTAGCATTAAATTATTAGATAGTAAAAGTATCATAGGTGTATTATATATTGGAATAATAGTTACAGCTTTTGCTTTTTTTTTACAGAGCAAATGTCAAGAAAAACTAGGTGATACAACCTCTGCAATAATTATGAGTATGGAATCTGTTTTTGGAGCAATTTTTTCGGTATTAATAATTAATGAAAATTATACTCCTAGAATGCTAGTTGGTTGTATTTTTATTTTGAGTGGTGTTATTTTTTCACAAACAAAACCTTTTTCACTTTCAAAAAAGGGAATTAAAATCCAAACAGAATTTTAGCTTTATCATTATCAATCGTTCTGTAAGTTTTAGTTCCTAAATTAGTTAACATAAGATTCTTTTTCTCTTCAATAGATTTTTGTAGCATGGAATTAAAATCAATTGATCTTAATAGAAAAAACATTAGCGGATCATCATCTAATCTGGCACCAACTCCATAAAGTACAGCAGCAGCATGCTTACACAAATATGCCCAATCAGGGCAACTACATTTGATATCTATTTCATCAGAGGTGGGGAATAATCCAAAGTTTTCAGCACTAAATAACTGTGATAATTCATGTGGAAATTCTCCTAGCACTAAGGATTCTAGTGATTCAATTTGATTATTAGCTATTTTAAATATTTTTTCTTTATTTTCTTTGGATAGTGGCTTGATTTTTATTTTAACTTTATAAGGTTTCCAATCTGAGCCCTGAACTTTGGCTTTTATTAAACCCTCTTCAATTTGTAAATCAATAACAGCTCCAGATCTAACATATCGTTTGCCACGATCAATTCTAGTATAGAAGTCTGCATATCTTTCGAGGTTTAGATTCCATTGTTTGCCCCACCAAGTCTTAGCTATTTCTTTAGATTCTATCTCAACAGGATTGTAACCTTTTTTTGCAGCCATCTTACTTTTTGCTCTAAGAGTATCCATATTCACACTTTTATATTGTGAATAATCAATATTGAAATCATTTTTATTACTCAATAGATACCTCCTTATTTAGTATATTCGAATAATTTAATTAATTCACTATTATCCAATTTATTAATCCAGGATACAGTAGATTCTTCACTATTTCCAATTATTTTGGAAGACATTTTACTCTTAGATAAAATTATTTCATTAATTTTATCTTCAATTGTCCCTTTACAAATAAATTTATAAACATTTACTACCTTAGTTTGTCCAATTCTAAAAGCTCTATCTGTTGCTTGGTTTTCAACAGAAGGATTCCACCATCTATCAAAGTGAATAACATGATTGGCTGAAGTTAAATTTAAACCAGTACCACCAGCTTTTATTGTTATTACCATAAATGGATAATATCTATCACTATTAAACTCATTAACTCTTGTAGTTCTATCTTTAGGACTGACAGAACCATCTATGCTTAATCCTGGAAGGCCTAATAGATTTTCTAAATAATTCATTATAGGAGCAATCATAGTTTTATACTGTGTGAATATTAAAACTCTTTCTCTCTTCTCATAGATTGTTTGAACTAATAGCTTTAGTGCTAAAAATTTACCGCTATCTTTTTCTTTATATTCCTCTGATTTTAAATATTGACTTGGGTGATTACAAATCTGTTTACTCTTAAGAATTGAAGATAGAATTAGTCCTTTTTTTGCAATTCCTTCTTCTGATTCATTAATAGAATTTTCTATTTCCTTAATAAGTTTATTATAAAGAACTACTTGTTTAGCTGAAAGAGGTACATAATAATCACTCTCTATCTTTTTAGGTAAATCTTGAATAATGGTTTTGTCTGTTTTAAGTCTTCTTAGAATAAAAGGACTTATAACATTTCTAAGAGCTTTATAAAGCTTAGGTGTTTCTTCCATCTGCTTCATAAGATCTGTAAATTCTTTTTTAGTACCTAGAAGACCTGGATTTGTAAAATCAAAAAGTGAATATAAATCTAATAGTGAATTCTCTATAGGAGTACCACTCATAATAATTCTATTAGTACAATTTAATTGTTTTATTGCTTTTGATTGTTTTGCATTTGGATTCTTAATAGCTTGGGCTTCATCAAGAATAGCAATATCCCATTCTTGTTTTCTTATACTTTCTCTAAGAGATACCATTTTATAGGTACTTAAATATAAACCCTTTTTTCTGTAATCGAGTTTTTCTAATACACTCTCTTTATCATGTAATATAAATATTTCAAGATTTGGGGCAAACTTATCTCTTTCAGCTATCCAGTTACCAATTAGAGAAGAGGGTACAATAAGAAGTGTATTATTAATCTTATTCTTATCAAATAGATAAGTTAATATCGCAAGTATTTGAACCGTTTTACCCAGTCCCATATCATCTGCAAGAGTTGATCCAAACCCAAGGTGTAACATATCATTTAACCAAGAAACTCCCTTCTTCTGATATTCTCTTAATTTACCCTTAAATGATGCACTCAATTCGACAGTTTCAAAACTCTGGGTATCATGATTTTTAAAATCTTCTAACCATTTTCCTGTAGTAAATTCTATCTCAGGAAATTCATTATTAACTATTACCTCATTTTTTTGCATAGAAAGGTATTCAGAGAAACTTATTCCTTTTTTAAATTTCCTATTAAACTCTTCAAATTGAGAAAGTAATTGCTCTAATAGTTCATGTTTTATTTCAATCCACTTCCCATTAAAATTAACTAAACCTTCTTCTCTTTTATTTAGCTCTCTTAATTCACTCTCTGATAATGTTTGTTCATTAAGTACAAAATCTAATTCAACCGATAAAAGGTATTGCAAATTTAAACCTTGTTTTAAGGAACTTCCAATAACAGCTTGACTATGAATTTTATTTTTCTTCTTCCACCAAGATGGAAAGCGAAATCCAATACCACAGGTTTCAAAAAAAGCAGAGTTTTTTAATAGCTCATAAGCTTCTTCACCTTTTAAATAGGTAGGATTAAATAATTCACCATTTTCAATAAGTGTTGATAAACAAGAAGATCGTCCACTAGC
Organism: Spirochaetaceae bacterium; assembly: GCA_016649775.1. Classification (GTDB taxonomy): domain Bacteria; phylum Spirochaetota; class Spirochaetia; order Sphaerochaetales; family Sphaerochaetaceae; genus Pleomorphochaeta. The sequence continues at coordinate 2,682 of JAENWY010000049.1, read as the reverse complement.
TTTAAATATAATAGAAAGCAGATGCAATAATTGTCTTTCATCATCTTTAAATTCTTCTAGGGCATAGGAGAGAGGCATATGTAATACTTCATTTTTTATCATTGTTGTATAACTACAATAAAAAGCAAATGGAAATTTCTCTTCTTTAGTTTCAACTAGATGAAAATAAGTCCTATCTGCAACATTAAAAGAAGGAAGATAAGATGCAAGAGTAGCCTCAAGCGGCTTGTCAGACCCTTTAATTATATTTGATATCCATTGATTCATTAGACTGTATTGGTATTTGAGCCATGATTCATTTATAAATTCATTTCCTAATACTAAAGGGACATTGTCTAAAAGAATCTTTAAATTAGATTCATCTAATTCAATATCTGGATTATTTTCTAACTCGATAACATCTTTTTGGGAAGCTTCTTTTAAGAATCTAGTAGCTACCTGAACTAAATAATCAAGAGCTTCATCTTCAATTTTTTCACCACTTTTTATGTAGTTGAATAATGTATCAAGAGGGTAAATATTGAACATCATAACCCACGGAGAATCTCCTAGTGCTTTAAATCCATCTTCAATAATCCATAAATTAAAATTTGTCATGGAAACAATCTATCACAATAAAAGAGATGCTTAAAGATATTTTTTTGATATTTCAAATTAATGCTTAAATTTATTACTATTTTTAATTTTTTTTTCATATTTATATTATTTGAATATTCTTAAATATTTAATATTTATGTATAATGCCTTTATGGAAAAATCAATTATAAGTGTTGTCGGAAAAGACAGAGTTGGAATTATAGCTAGTATATGTAGCTATTTGGCAGAGAATGATATTAACATCCTAGATATTACCCAAACGATTGTTAGTGGTTTATTTCAAATGATGATGATTTGTGATACTGATAAATGTACAAAGGATTTTCACATAGTTGCAGATGAACTTGCAGGTATTGGTGTAGATCTAGGTGTTCAAATTAAACTTCAGAAAGAAGAAATATTTGAAAAGATGCAACGCATCTAAGGAGTAAATATGCCAAGTCTTAATGAAGTTGTTGAAACAAATGAGATGTTTGAAAAAGAAAACCTTGATGTAAGAACTATTACATTAGGTATTAGTCTTTTAAGTTGTATTGATAGTAACCTAGAAGTACTGAAGAAAAACATCTATGAAAGAATTACTACAGTAGCAAAAGATTTAGTTAAGGTTGGAAAAGAGATTGAAAGCGATTATGCAATTCCTATTGTTAATAAAAGAATTTCAATAACTCCTTTATCCTTAATTGGAGCTTCTGCTTGTAAAACAAGTGCTGATTATGTTGAACTTGCTATAGTTCTAGACAATGCAGCCAAAGCTGTTGGTGCCAACTTTATTGGGGGGTTTACAGCTCTTCCTGCAAAAGGGATGACTAAATCAGAAGAATTACTAATTAGGTCAATCCCTCAAGCTCTAAAAGTTACTGACAATCTTTGTGCTTCTGTTAATTTAGGTTCTACTAAAACCGGTATAAATATGGATGCTGTTAAATTAATGGGTCAAATAGTTAAAGAAACAGCTGAGGCTACAAAAGAGAGAGATAGTATTGGGTGCACTAAGTTAGTTGTATTATGCAATGCGCCAGATGATAATCCTTTCATGGCAGGAGCTTTTCATGGTGTAACAGAAGCTGACTGTGTAATTAATGTTGGCGTTAGTGGTCCTGGTGTAATAAACAGAGCTTTACAATCTGTTAAGGGTGCGGACTTTACTACACTTTGTGAAACTATTAAAAAGACAGCCTTTAAAGTAACAAGATTAGGACAACTTGTAGCTCAAGAGGCTAGTAGAAAATTAAATATTCCTTTTGGTATTCTTGATTTATCATTAGCTCCAACTCCTGCAATAGGGGACTCTATTGGAGAAGTACTGGAAAGTATGGGCTTAGAAGAGGTCGGTTGTCCTGGTACAACTGCCGCTTTAGCTTTATTGAATGATCAAGTAAAGAAGGGCGGAATTATGGCTTCTTCTTCAGTTGGTGGTTTATCTGGAGCCTTTATTCCTGTTAGTGAAGATCAAAATATGATTAATGCAGCAGCAAGTGGTGGTCTAACAATTGAGAAGTTAGAAGCAATGACTTGTGTATGTTCTGTTGGTCTTGATATGATTGCTATTCCAGGTGATACAACTGCAGCTACTATTTCAGGTATTATTGCTGATGAAGCTGCAATCGGAATGATTAATGCTAAAACAACAGCTGTAAGAATTATCCCTGTTGTTGGTAAAAGAGTTGGTGAATATGCTCAATTTGGTGGCCTATTAGGATTTGCTCCAATTATGCCTGTCAACAATAAATCTTGTGAAGCTTTTATAGCAAGAGGTGGTAGAATTCCAGCTCCTATTCATAGCTTTAAAAACTAAGATCTAATAGTTTTATATAATAACTCAGCATTTGTAAGTTCTCAATTCAAATCAAATAGATTAATGAACAAGCTTTATAAGCATTAAAGATTTTGAAAGTTTATCAATTATATTGCTTGATGAATAATTATTATTTATGACAGGAATGATTTATAATTTCATATTGAGATTTCTTCTTTGTGAAGGTCCTTTACAGGACCTTCTTTTTGCTTTTAAATATTTAACTAATTTTATGTAATTATGGAGTACTATATGCCCGTTAAAAGAGGAAAACTATCAATTAGTTA
>JAENWY010000298.1 GCA_016649775.1 Spirochaetaceae bacterium | reverse complement strand
TTTCTTAATTGCAATTGTAGGTGTTACAAACACTATGGTAATGGCAATTAGTGAGAGAAAAAATGAAGTTGCAATGCTTAAAACTTTGGGTTATAGGAACTCTTACATTAAAACACTCTTCTGTCTTGAAGGTGGTTTAATGGGAGTATTAGGTTCTCTAGTTGGTGTAATTTTAGGAATACCAATCTCTCTGTATTATGAAATTAAAGGAATAGACTTTTCATCCATAGGAAAAGATGCAGATATGGGATATCGAATAAATACAATTATGTACACAGACGTGAATTTCACAAAAATTCTATTACTTTGTTTATTAGCTATTCTATTTTGTACTTTAGCTGCATATATTGCAGTTAGAAAACCAACAAAAGGTGAAATAGCTGAACAAATGAGAAGAGTATAATATGTTTAAATTAGCTTTAAAAAAGTGCTCAATATTTTGATAATGTAGCATTTATAAATATAAATTAATTGATTTTATTGTTTTGAACAATTGAAAATGACACAGAAAAATACAAGAATCATTAAAAATTTAGGATCTCATTAGATTTTGAATTCTGATACAATTATAAATAAAAATAATAAGGATTGTAATAAGTCAAATGTGACTAATTACAATCCTTTAATTATAATGATAAATAATAACTATATATTAAGCATCTTCTTTAGCTGCTGCTATTGCAGCAATTTCAACGTCGCTATTTGTAAAGAATAAAACTTTGATCGAATTATACGAAATCATTAAACCAAGAACAGTTATAAATACACCAAAGATTAATTGTAAACCTTGTTTAGCAAATACAAAACTTTCAGTTCCAATTGATTGGAAGTTACTGATGTTTAATAGTGTTAATGCACTAAATGTTACCGCCATCATAACAATCATTGGAATCCAAACATTCTTACTAGTTTTACCTGATTTCTTAAGATATACAGCAACAGCGCTAAGGGCTAAGGCAGATAACATCTGGTTTGAACTACCGAATAAAGCCCAAATATTTAAATATCCACCCTTTGATAATAAGTAACCTAAAACCAAGGTAATAACAGTTGCAAAAATTGAATTTTGACATATTTTTTGTATTGGAGATATTGCCTCTTTAGCCTGATTCTCATCAGTGAATAATTCCTGGAAGGAAAGACGAGCAATACGAGCTACAGAATCAAGAGAAGTTAATGCAAAGGCACTTATAGCTAAGTTAATTAGTGTTAAACTTAAGTTGTGATTAACATGAAGAATATCAAGGAAGTTGGCAATAGCTAGAGCAAAAGTTTGTTGTGCAGATGCACCCTTTGGCATTCCACCAAGAGATCCTACACATACTAATGCAATAACAGCTAATAATGATTCAACAAGCATTGCACCATAACTAACTTTAAGCATATCTTTTTCACTTCTAATTTGTTTACTTGAAGTATTAGAACTTACAAGAGCATGGAATCCTGAAACAGCTCCACAAGCAATTGTTACAAACAAGAAGGGGAACATTGTCTTTCCACCTACTGAATAAGAGGTAAAAGCAGGAAGTTCCATTGTAGGATGAGCTACTATAATACCAACAACAGCTGCAGCAATCATGAAGATTAATAAGAAACTGTTTAAGTAATCTCTAGGTTGTAAAAGTGACCAAACTGGTACAATAGATGCTATAAGAATATAAACAAATACTATGTAAGTCCAACTTTTAACTGAAAGAGCAGTTATTGGGGAATTGAAACCAATTGCAATAGCACTAACTAATAAAACAAGAGCAACAATAGTTTGTACTAGTGAACTTGGTTTAAATTTACGTGAATAGAATCCTAATCCAACTGCAAATACAATAAATAAACAAGAAGTTGTAGCGGTGCTACCGTTACTGCTTGTAAGTTGAATATTGCCGGCAACAGAGCCGAAGGAAACTGCAACAATGTTAGCAAACGCTGCAATAACTAAGATACAGAACAACCAACAGAATAAGAGGAATAAAGTCTTACCAGTAGAGCCTAGATACTTCTTTATAATAAAACCTAGAGAATGTCCTTCATTTTTAACAGAAGCAACCATTGAACCAAAGTCCTGAACGCCTCCAAAGAACACTCCTCCAAGTAGACACCATAAAAGAACAGGCATCCATCCATAACTTGATGCTACAATAGGTCCAATAATTGGTGCAGCCCCTGCAATAGATGCAAACTGATGTCCGAATAGAACATTTGAATCAGTGGGTACATAATCTACACCATCTTCAAATTCAAATGCTGGTGTCTGTCTCTCAGGATCGACACCCCACTTCTTAGCTAGACGCTTACCATAAAATACATAACCTGAAAATAATGCAACCAAGGCTATGATTAATAATATAACTCCATTCATACTCTTTTTCTCCTAAAAATATGATTATTTAAGTATATACTATTAAATATTTTTATGCATTACTAGTATATATATACATTATAAATACTCAAAATATACATCTTAAAATATTATTTACTTT
>JAENWY010000357.1 GCA_016649775.1 Spirochaetaceae bacterium | reverse complement strand
CTAAAGTAGTTGATGCTAAAGTAGTTGATGCTAAAGTAGTTGAAGTTAAAGTAGTTGAAGTTAAACCTGTTGAGACTAAAATAGTTGTTGATAAAGAAGACAATGTAGAATCATTAACTGACAAAATTGAGTTAGAAAAAAATTCAAAGGAAGTGGCTACTACTAAAAAGAGAGATGAATCTTCTAAAACTGATGTTACTTGGAATATAGATACAAAAATTTCTACTAAATATTATAATGATGATTTTGAAGAAATTATTACAGAAGAAACGGAAGTAGAATCCACTAAATTAAACAGCTCATCTAAAAATTCGGTGCAAAGTAATAAATATAAGAATAAAGAATCAAAAACCAAAAGAGCTCCTTTTGTACTTAATACACCACCTACCGAAGATGTTCCTACAAAATGGAATTTTAGTGACATTTATCAAGCTTGGTCTAATAGTAATGAAGAAGATAAGGCTATAGCTGAAGCAAAAAAAATGAAAACCAAGAAAGATAATAAAGGAATTTCAATTTCTTATCTTAGGTCAATGAGTCCTCAAGATGAGCTTGATTTACACGGTTTAGTAAGTGACATGGCTTTTATCAGAACTAGAGAGTTTTTAGAACGTTCAAGAGATAATGGCTTAAAAAAAGTAAGTATAATCACTGGGAAAGGATTGCATAGTTCTGATGGAATAGGTATTTTGCGTGATACTGCTTTATCAGCAATAAGTTTATCTGGAATAGTAAGAGAAGCTTACCACCCAAAAGCTTGTGATGGTGGGAGTGGTGCAATATGGGTAATTTTTAAATCTACTACTGATAAAAAAGTATATTTTTAATAATAAATAATTAGATTAATAATTCCTTCAGATTTTGAAATCTTATGATTTTGTAATTTGAAGGTATTTTTATATAAAAATTTCAATTATAGTTAACCTAATATAAGATGAAAGTAGATAATACTCTACATTATTTAGGCAAAAACAAGAAATAATAACTCAATATTGCGTCCAAAAAAATATTGGGTTACTATTAATATAGTAAGTAGAATTAAAGTGAGATTGAATAAGGAGGATTAGATATGAAAGCTTTAGTAACCGGTGGAACAAGTAATTTAGGTAAAGCGATTTGCCTAGAATTGTTGAAAAATGATTATGAAGTATATGCTACATTTGCAAATAATGAAAACGAAGCTCAAATAATGAGTGAAAAGTATGGTATAACTTTTTATCACTTAGATGTTTGTGATGAAAAGGAAGTTGTATCAGTATTCTCTCAATTTCCTTCATTGGATTTATTAGTAAATAACTCAGGAGTATTTTCAGTAAGTAAACAAAAAGATTTGGCTTTGAATGCCTTTAATTCAGTTATGCAAATAAATACAACTGGTGTATTTCTTTGTTGTAAACATGCTATTCCTAAATTAAACAAAGGTAGCTCAATAATAAACATTTCATCAATTAATGCTTTTGCTCCTGTGTTTAAGAAAACTGTTCACTATGATGGCTCAAAAGGCTTTGTTTCTTCATATACTCGGTCTCTCGCTGTAGAACTTGGTGAAAATAGCATACGTGTTAATGCTGTTGCTCCTGGCCTTTTAGAGGCTAGCTATTTAGAAGATAAAGGTAATTCAACCAAAGATCAATTTATAGAAAGAGCCATTATTAAACGAACTGTAAAACCAAGTGAAGTTGCTGATACTGTTTTATTCTTAGTAAAAAATAAAGCAATTACTGGCGAAATAATTACTGTAGACTGTGGCTTTTTAGTAGG
>JAENWY010000208.1 GCA_016649775.1 Spirochaetaceae bacterium | reverse complement strand
ATTATTAAGTCTTTTCACTGTTCTAATAGATTGTTTAAGATTTCAATTGTCTTCTGTCTATACTTTTTAGTCTCTGAGACCAACATATTTATACTACCTAATTCTGTAATGTTATCATATTTACAGAAATTTATTAATATCACACGTCCCCATTAGTCACGAAGAGTACCTATAATTTTAACACGGCTAAAACAGCTCTAGTTTCCTTGCGGCTCTCTGGATCCTTTGTCAATGCTTAAATACTGTATTTCTACTTCGACTCCAAAACTAATTGCCGATAGTTTGCTAAACTTTACCAGATTCGGTGTTTCACCAACCTATAAATACAGCGTTGAACGGGTCTCACAACAAGTATATTTCTAAATTACTTCCATTCTCCAGTATAAATTTTATATTTTTCAATAAAAGCATCAACGAGTTTACTTGCAATTGAATAAGAACTAACTAGAGGATTCAACATTAGTGCTTTAATTGCATCATCACGACTATTTGTTCTTAGTGCTCTTGAGGCAGTTCTCTCATATTCTTTCATTCTGCTAATCATTTGCTGCTGCATATATGGTATGCCTTTTATTTTAACACTTTCACATTTATTTTTTGTTATATGACAGGTGATTTCAACAATATCTTTATCTTTTAAAAACTCAAGTGCTCCATTATTGGGAATAGAAAGTACCATCTCAACAGGAGTACCAGATACATAAGATTTAATAAAATTAATAGCAACACCTGCATAGCCTCCAACATCCTCTTCGTTAATAAATTGCTCAAATGTTTTCTCATTTTTATGTTCGATTCGCTTTTCATGATTTTCTATATTACCATAGCTATTTTCTCTAATAAGATAATAATGAATATATATAGCAAACGCTTTATCAAAGTCTTTTTCAATATCTATGCCATTTAGTTTTTTTAACATTTCTCTATTGACTCTAGCTATTAATTCACCACGTGTTTCAGGAGCGTCTAAAATATTTTTAATACATTGCTCTTCATAGTAGTAATAGTGTAGATATTCATTTAATAAACTATTGCCTGTAATATTTAATAAATCTTTTGAGAATACTCTCATATTTGAATTATTATAAAGTTCATCATTATTAATGAAGTCCATTTGTACATCTTGGCCTTTAACACTCATATCTTTAAAGTAGGAAAGATGATTTAATCCATAGCACTTAATTGAAAAATCATTAGGTCCAACTTCATACAATTCCTGTAGTTGCTTTATAAATCCAGATGGTCCATCACAAATACCATAGGCATTATCATAACCAAGGTCTCTTAGAGTTTGGGTAACAAGACCAGCTGGATTTGTAAAGTTAAATATAAAATAACCTTTATGACTTATTTTATCAGCAATAGCTAAATACTGGCGTAGTGCACTAATCGATCTCATTGCCATAGCAAAACCACCAGCACCTGTTGTCTCTTGTCCAAGAACACCAAAATTTAAACAAGTTCTCTCATCAAATACTCTACATTCATCTTCGCCAACTCTCATAGCTGTTATTATGATATCTGCATCTTTTAGTGCTATTGCAGCATCACTTGTATAAGAGAACTTAATACTAGAATCAATTGTAGCTGCTATTTTTTTGGATAGAGCTCCAAATATATTTAATTTTATCTCATTATTATCCATGAAAACCACTTCATCAATGTTTGCAATTTTTGCATTAATACTAATCGATTTAGCTAAAAAAGGAGCTCTAACTCCACCTCCACCAAGTACACATAATTTCATTTCATTTTTCTCCTTTATAATATACTATTTGATTTTAACAATTTAAAAAGTTCTTCATGTTCAGGAATACCAGTACTACCACCAAGACAAGATACACTTAGGCTACCTAAAAAATTTCCAAGTGCTAAACATTTTTCAAGATTTAAATTATTAACAATTCCATATACAAACCCTGCATCAAATGAATCACCTGCTCCTGTTGTATCTACAACATTAGCAGGATAAATAGGGGAATATATTATCTTCCCTCCATCAAGTGCTATTGCTCCATTTTTACCTGCTTTTATAACAACTCTATTACAATAAATAGAGAGTTTTTTAAGAGCATCTTCAATATTGTTACTTCTTGTAACTCCTAGTGCCTCAAGTTCATCTGGAATAAAAACATCTACATATTTTAATAAATCAAACATATTATTATCCCATTTATCAATAGCATCAAAGCCAACATCAAAGATTATTTTTTTACCTTTAGATTTTACTTTTTTGCAAAATTTAATATATTCTTCAATCTTTGAAGGTATAAATTTATGAAGAAATATATACTCATAATTATTAATCATTTCATCTGTTATGTTGTTAATATCAGCATATTCAAAAGCATCTTTATATGTGATAAACGATCGATTTTTTTCATTTGTAAGAACAATCGATATTCCAGTACTAGTATTCTTAGCTATAGTTATATACTCTAAATTTATACTGTGTATTTTCAATTCATTGGTTAATAAGTCTGAGAATATATCATCACCAATCCATCCAAAAATTGAGGAATTAATTCCGAGTTTTGAAAGTGCTAATGCTGAAATAGCGGCGCCACCTCCAATTTTTATCTTAAAATCATTGGCAAAAGTTTCTTCCCCAGGACCTGGGTATTTTTTTAATCCTGTCATTATCAAATCAGTATTGATATCACCAATTATTAGTATTCCATTTTCTATCATTATAACCTCTATTTTAAATTGTTAAATTATTAAACTCATTTTATATCTTATCATTGTTTTACTTTGGAGTATTACCATTAATAATGTAATTAATTTTATGTTCTCCTTTTTAAACGGAATTTTAATTCATCATCCTTTTATTGATCCTGCTACCATTGATGAGGTAACTTGCTCCTGTAAAATTGTGTATATTACAATACTAGGAAGTACTACCATAATTATTCCTGCAAACATTGCTGTATAGTTATACGAAAATTGTGATGTGAAGTAACTAAGTGCTAGAGGGAGAGTTCTAACGTCTATACTCTTAGTTAATATTAGAGCAAACATAAATTCATTCCATGCTGTTAAAAATTCAAGAATTGCAGCAGTTGCTATTCCTGATTTAACCATTGGAATCATAATCTTAAGGAATGTTGTAATAAATGATGCACCATCAAGATATGCTGCCTCTTCAAGTTCTTTTGGAATAATAATAAAAGAACTTCTCAATACAAAGAATGATGTTGGCAATCCAAGTGCAGCATAAACGATAATTAAACCAAGCATTGAATCATATAATCCAAGATGAGTCCAAATAATGTAGATTGGCATCATAAGAGCTGCAGTGGGTATTAAGAGAGATGATGCCATTGAATATGTAAAAAACATTTTCCCTTTAAACTTGTAGCGACTAGTTATGTAAGATGACATTGAAACAACTAGTAAATTAAGAATCGTAGCAGAAAAAGAGATTATTATACTATTTCTATAAAATAAGAAAATAGGGGATAATTTAAGAGCGGCTATATATCCAAAAGGCTTCCATGAAATTGGCAGTGCATATGCTGATGCTAATATTTCTCTGTTCGTTTTGAATGAAGAAATAAAAATCCAAAATAAAGGACCTATAGAAATTGCGGTAATAAATATCAATAATATAATAGCTAGTGGTGTTAATTTTCTATTCCTAAAAGACATAATTATTTTCTCTCCCTTATAGAAATCGTTTTCACAAATACTTCTTATATTGCTTTTTTTATGAAAACGATTTCTTGAATGATTTAATCATAACACACATTTTGAATCTGTCAATATATTTCTTTTTTTTGGTTCAATCACTTTTTTAATGTGAATTGAAAAGGTAACTGCATTTCTTTAATTTTCTTTTGTTGCAGTTAATATTACAAACTAGCTAGTTGCATTTAGTATAGCAAACTGTTTTATGTCTTACTATGAGAGCGTCAATTCATACCTAGTTTCTGCTTATAGCTTTTAGAATTATAATTCCAAGTATATTAATTATTAGGAGTTTTATTTTGACATATTCAAAAGAATTTAAAGAAAGCTTTATTAAAGAGTTTTTAGAGCGCTAT
>JAENWY010000168.1 GCA_016649775.1 Spirochaetaceae bacterium | reverse complement strand
CAGAACCAAAAGAGCCGCCTGTAAAACGTAAAAAAGGCCGTCCTGCTGGTAGCAAAAACAAACCAAAAGTTGATGCGTCAAATTCCACTAAAGCAACCACCGAAGATCTTGGTAATGAAGTACAAAAGGAACCTTCTAAAACGTAACAAGAACCGGAAAAGGAATAAAAAGAATTTCAATTTGAAGATGTATTTTCTACCTACAAATTATTTGATGTTTTCCAATTTGCTAATGAGAAAATAGTCAATTGTAGGTAGCATAATATACCTGAAAAAAATAGGTTAAAATAGTTGAATATTAGGGATCTTGGTATTAGAACTGACCGAAATTAGGGAAATTAACGTCTATAAGTACATGATTATCTAATTGATAATCATGCTTTTTTACAAATCTAGTTTACTTAATAATCTTTTAGCTACCGTAATCGGTATGTTACCTTTTAGTGCAATCTCTTCTGGTGAATGTTTTAAGATATCATCTACTGAACCAAAGACCCTCATTAACCTTTCAGACCTCTCTTTACCTATTCCCTTAACATCTTCTAATAATTTAAAAGCTAACTCTTTAGATCTTAAATTTTGGTTTGCTGTTGTTGCAAATCTATGACATTCATCTCTAATAGCAATTAAAACTCTTAAAGCAGGTGAATGTTCAGGAAGCAATAATGATTTTCTATCATCTGAAAATACAATTTCTTCATAACGTTCAGCAAGGCCAACAACAGGAATATCAACAAGACCTAAATCCTCTAAAACTTGAACTACTGCATTAACTTGACCTTTACCACCATCCACCACAATTAAGCCAGGTCTTTCTAAATTATCATTTAAAACCCTTGTATAACGACGAGCAGAGGCTTCTCTCATGGCTTCAAAGTCATCAATTTTACCATTCAAAGATTTAATATTAAATCGTCTATAGTTTGTTTTATCAGGATTACCATTTCTAAAAGAAATTAAAGAGGCAACAGTATATTTACCGGATAATTGAGCAATATCAAAACCTTCAATTAACGTTGGTATTTTAGGTAAATCAAGCAGTTGTTGAAGTTCTTCTAAAGCAGGAGTATTATCAGTGTTTTTTAATCGTTTTTCAACATCTCTAGAGGCATTTTCATTTGCCATTCTTAATATTCTATAATGTTTGCCATCCATTGGAACACTAACCTTAAGGGAATTATTGAATTCTTTTGAAAAATAAGTTGCAAGCAATTCACTATCTATATGATGAGAAACATATAATTCTAATGGCAGTTTTTCTCCATCACCATAATATCTCATTAAAAAAGAGAAAAGAGAATCTGTTTCATCGCTAAGGGTTTCTCCTCGATAAAGAGCTCTACCCATTAACGCACCATCTCTCATCTGCATTATTGATATAGTATAAAGAGGACCTCTCATTTCTATAGCAGCATAATCACGAGCTTCTTGAACAAAATCTTCAACCATTTGTTTTTCATTCATTGTTGTTAAAGTTTTTAATAAATCTCTTTTATCAGCCGCTTTTTCAAAATCTAAAACTTTAGAAGCTACAAGCATTTCTTTTTGAGTTTCATTGATAAGTTTTTCATTATCACCACTTAAAAATTTTTTAATATTATTAATATAAACTGCATAATCTTCTTTACTTATTTTTCCACAACAAGGTGCATCACATTTACCAATATGATAATACAGACAAGGTGTTTTTCTCTTTTTCATAGGATAGGCACACTTGATAATTTTATATTGTTGATCAATTAAAGCTAGATAAGTATCAAGAGATCCAACTCCAGAAAAAGGCCCATAATAGGTTGAACCATCATTGATAATTCTTCGAGTTTTAAAAACTTTTGGAAAACCCCCTTTAGTAATTCTTATAACAGGATAACTTTTGCCATCCTTCAAATCAATATTATAGTGAGGATTATATTTTTTTATAAGATTATTTTCTAAAATTAAAGCTTCATATTCATTTCCAACAATAATATGCTCAATTCTTGCAATCTTTTTAACAAGTGCGGAAGTTTTCATATCTCTGTTAGATAAAAAATAACTAGTAACCCTTTTTCTCAGATTCTTAGCTTTACCTACATAAATTACTTTTTTGTTTTTATTGAACATTAAATAAACTCCACTAGATTCAGGCAAAGCTTTTGCCTGATCTCGTGGAGGTAAAAATTGTTCTTTAACAGTTGAACCTAAAGAAGTAACCTCTGAACTATCATTATTATCATATCTCATTTGATTACTCCTTATGTTTTGTTAATTTAATTTTTCTTCAAAAATTTCCTTAGCACGGCCTTTAAGAGGACATTCTTCTCCATTAATCATTGCTTTTATTGCATCTGTTTCAGTCAATGAAAAATTAGTTGCATTAAGATTATGTTCTCTAAAAGCTTCTGTTGCAATAGGACAAACTTTTTCAACAATATCTAGTATTGTATTAGCAAATTCACGAATCTCATATTGAGCATGAGGATCTAATCTCAATTTTAGAAAGTGAAAAAGATTTCTTAAATCCATACTCCAATACATCTCAGTATAAAGAGAAAGAGGTAAATCAATTCTTGCAAGTTCACGAGCAATACCACTATCTAACATTGAATTATATTGTTCAAAAATTAGCTCTTTATCTTTTGTAAATCCATCCATTACCTGCGAAGCTAATTCATCATCAACAACTTCAGCTCTACCTTGTTTATTAGAATCACTTTGTTTGTTAATATGTTGTCTATCAGGACGATAAACTTCATCACTCATAACTGAGTATCTACCTGAAATTTCGTTCATTTTAGCAGTTCTATGTCTAACTAATTGTCTAGCAACAAAAATAGGCATTTTTAAATGAAAAGTAAAGTTAACCATTTCAAAAGGTGAAGTATGATCATTTCTCATTAAGTAGTTGATTAAACCTTTATCTTGGCGGTAACTTTTAGTACCTTCACCATATGAAATACGAGCGGATTGAACAATTCTAGAATCACCACCATTATAATCTACTAATCTAACAAAACCGTGATCTAATACAGGGAATTCTTTATCTAATATTTCTTCTGCTGCATCTACAATAATATGAGCCATATTTTACCTCTTATGTATATTTTATATTTTTTTATATTTATTTTAATATTTGCTTATTTAAAGCAACATTTTTATAACATATTTAGAGCACCTAGGGAAAGTCCCAAAGCGACGCAACTTGCAGTCTCTGATCTTAAAACTCTAGAACCTATTGTTTTAGGAGTAAACCCGGAATCTAATAGTAGATTACGCTCTCTATCCGTATAACCTCTTTCAGGACCAATAGTTATAACGGTTTTATTTTTAGAATTATCAGGCACCCAAGCGCTTAGTTTTTCGGATTTTAATACATTATCAAGCATGATTTTATTATAATTATTGCCGAAAAGTTTAATTGACTCATCAAGAGAATCCATAAAAACTACTTCACTAATACCAGTTTGAGCAGCTTGCATAGCTCCATCGAACAAGACTTTCTTGTATTCTCCACTAATATAAAAATTAGCTTTGGCATATGATTTTTCAGTTAAATCAGCACCAGTTATTACAATTTTCTCAACCCCTAGGCAAACAGCTTCCCTAAGAATTCTTTTCATACAAATAGGTCTAACTTGACTAATTAACAATGTAATTGGAAATAATTCTTTTGAATTATTATCTAAAGCTTCAAAATCAAATGAAATTGAAGTTACTCCAAACTCTGTTATAGTAGCCTCGCCTTTAACTCCATTTACTATTCCACAACTAAATTTATCCCCAACACCTAAGTGGAGTATTTTTTTTAAATGCCACGCTCTTTCATCTTTCAATGGCAGAGTATTATTTTTATTTAATTTCTCAAAAAGAATGATATTCATAGTTAATAATGTAGCACATTTCGAGAAAACTTAAAATGTTTTAAAATGTTTTAAATTGTTTTAATTATTTAAAAGCTTGAATATACAATCAAAGTGCAACAGGTATGATAAATAGAGGGCTCATATGAAAAATTGATATATAATAGAGTTTGTTAAAGATCAATATTATAATAAGGAGTCTCCTATGAGCCAGTACATGCTTCTTAACATAGAAGAAAGAGAAAAGATATTATCTATAGGCGTAAATCAATTAGAAGTAAGAGCAATTACAGAAAAAATAAGAAGAAGTCCCTGTACTGTTTCTCATGAATTAACACGGAATAGTACGACTGGGGCATATTCTCCTACTTTGGCACAAAAGAGAGCAGAAGAACAGCATAAGGTGGCCTAAATAAAAAGGTTTGTAATTCTGAAGAAAAGGAGATGTTAGTCAAGCTTTTTCTTGATTATAACTGG
Organism: Spirochaetaceae bacterium; assembly: GCA_016649775.1. Lineage (GTDB taxonomy): Bacteria > Spirochaetota > Spirochaetia > Sphaerochaetales > Sphaerochaetaceae > Pleomorphochaeta. The sequence continues at coordinate 639 of JAENWY010000168.1, read as the reverse complement.
TCTCCAGAACAGATTTCTCATCGTTTGAAGCTTTAAGTAAACCATATACAGCTCAGTACCAATACTATCTACAGAGATATTTATTCAGGAATATTTGATAATAAGACTAAATCAAATGGTTTTCTTAAGGCAACAAGAAAGCTTAGGCATCTTGGTAAAACGAGGCATATAAAAGGCTTAAATTAAACCAGAGGTAAAATTACTATCAATCATACACTCGAAGAAAGGCCTGCAGAATCTATATATAGAAAGGTTCCTAGATATATCGGCGCTGATACTATTCTAGGGAAAACAGTAGAAGCTTGTATTGTTACACTGGTAGATAGAACTAGTCGTTATTTACTTGCTGTAAAGGCATGTAAAAAGGTTTCAGGCACTGTTACTAATATAACTCAATGATTTACCTAAAGGCTGGCTGAAGGCTATAACCCAAGATTGAGGAAAAGAGTTTGCCCAGCAGGCAGACGTAACAAAACAACTGGATGGTATCCAGTTTTACTTTACACTCCCTCATGCTCCAGGGCAAAGAGGAACCAATGGAAATACCAAGGAGGACTACTAAGGGAATATATACCAAAAATAGCAGATATTGATAGTTACACTGATAGTGAAGTGGCAAAAAGTGTAATGGAATTAAAT
>JAENWY010000281.1 GCA_016649775.1 Spirochaetaceae bacterium | reverse complement strand
ATTTTTAAATAGATAAACTTATATATTTTATTAATCTTTTAATAGTATTTTGTATATTCAATATAACAAATACATTTTCATTTGCCAACACCTCTAATGATTATATTTTTTTTCCAATATTTATTATACATATATTTTATATACAATATTGTTATTAGTAAGCATTTTTGCAACATTAATTGGATAATTGCCAATACTTTTATGCTAGATTCTCAATAATTTATTATTTGGAGTTTTTAATCAATATATTTTTATTAATAAAAATATATTGATTAGCTAATCCTAACTTTTTTATTAATTCCTTATATTGCTTTAAGTTATTAAAAGTATAATAGTTGTATATTTTTATAAAACGCAAAAAAATAAGGAAATTTTACCTGTTTAATCGATAATTAATTATTTTTATATCGATTTACTATTAACAAACACCCTTGTTTTTTGTTATATTTTAATTGTGGAACAAGAAGTTATAGAATATAAGTTTTAGACACTATCTATATCTAGCTTACTTGGAATTCCATGAATACGTTTTATGTATTTGTTTACAAAAAGATATTTGTAGACTTTAGGAGATGAACATGAGCAATAAAATTACTATCATTGGTTCCGGTAGTGTAGGTGCAACAATTGCATATACTATGACCGTAACTGGATTAGCCGCAGAAATTAATATGATCGACATCAATGTAGAAAAATCATTAGGTGAAGCATTAGATATTAGACAAGGTACACCTTTTACTCCTCCCGTCTCTATTTATGCTGGAACTTATGAAGATGCTGTTGGTTCTGACATTGTTGTTATTACGAGTGGTGTTGCAAGAAAACCTGGTCAAAGTCGTCTTGAATTAGCACAAATTAATGTTAACATCATGAAAACAATCATTCCACAAATTTCTAAATATGCTCCAGATGCAATATATGTTATTGTAGCAAATCCTGTTGATATTTTAACTTATCAATTTTACAAATATTCTAATATTCCTGGTAATCACATCATTGGTTCCGGTACCTTATTAGATACTGCTAGATTAAGAGCAAGATTGGCAGAATATTTCGGTTTAAATCAACAAGCCGTACATGCTTATGTATTAGGTGAACACGGTGATAGTTCTTTTGTGCCTTGGTCACTAGCAAATGTAGCTAATATTCATATTGATAAATATAAAGATAGTATCATGAACAAAGATAAAATTATTCCTGATTTAAATCATGATGAAATTGAAGATTACATCAGAAAATCTGGTGGTAAAATTATCAGACGTAAAGGTGCAACATTCTTTGCCGTAGCTGTATCTGTAACTCATTTATGTAAATGTATCTTAAGTGGTAGTGAAAGTGCCTTAAGTGTTTCAACATTACATGAAGGAGAATATGGTATTGATGATGTTTGTTTAAGTACTTTAACAATTGTTGGACGAAATGGAGTAGAAAGTAAATTACAAGCACCTTTAACAGATGATGAACAAGCTAAGCTACAACACAGTGCACAATGTCTTAAAGATGTAATTGCACAGATTGATTTCGAATAATAGGGGGAAATATGGAATATCGTATAGAACATGATTCAATGGGTGATGTAAAAGTTCCCAAAAATGTATATTGGGCTGCACAAACTGAAAGAAGCCATGAAAACTTTAATATTGGTGTAGGTATTGAAACAATGCCTCAAGAAATTGTTAAAGCTTTTGGTATTTTAAAAAAAGCATCTGCATTAGCTAATGCAGAGTTAAATCCTTCAAAGATGAGCGCTGAAAAAGTTTCTGCAATTTCTCAGGCATGTGATGAAGTAATTTCTGGTGAATTACTAGCTCACTTTCCTTTAGTAGTATGGCAAACTGGATCTGGTACACAATCTAATATGAATGCTAATGAAGTTGTTGCTACTCGTGGTAATGAAATAGCTAAATCAAAGTTATTACATCCAAATGATGATATTAACATGAGTCAATCCTCAAACGACACTTTCCCAACAGCTATGCATATTAGTGCTGTACTTATTATTGAAAATCAAGTAATTCCAGCAATTGCAAAACTTGTAGATACTTTTAAAGAATTAGAAAAAGTTAATAATGACAATGTAAAATGTGGTAGAACTCATCTACAAGATGCAACTCCTATTACTTTTTCACAAGAAATTAGTGGCTGGAGATCTTCATTAGAAAGAGATATACAATTATTAGAAATTTCATTACCTCCTCTAAAAGAATTAGCACTTGGTGGGACTGCCGTAGGAACAGGTCTTAATGCTCCTAAGGGTTTTGATGTTTTAGTAGCAAAAAAAATTGCAGAATTAACGGGTAAGGCTTTTGTCACATCTCCAAACAAATTCCATTCATTGACAAGTAAAGATGAAATTGTATTTGCTCATGGTGCATTAAAAGCATTGGCTGCAGATTTAATGAAGATTGCTAATGATATAAGATGGCTTGCAAGTGGCCCTCGTGATGGTTTAGGTGAAATTACTATTCCTGCAAATGAACCTGGTTCATCAATCATGCCTGGGAAGGTTAATCCAACACAATGTGAAGCTGTTACAATGGTAGCTGTTCAAGTTATGGGTAATGATGTAGCAGTTGGAATGGCAGCATCACAAGGTAACTTTGAATTAAATGTATTCATGCCTGTTACAGCTTATAATTTCTTACAATCAGCTAGACTACTAAGCGAATCAATTTTATCTTTCAATAATAATTGTGCAGTTGGTATTAAAGCAAATGAAGAAAAAATGCATTT
>JAENWY010000068.1 GCA_016649775.1 Spirochaetaceae bacterium | reverse complement strand
GATATTTTTAAGTACTTTGAATTTATTGATCATAAAGGATTAGATAATGAATAAAAAAGTAGCTGTTATTATGGGAAGCGCAAGCGACTTAGACAAAGTTCGAAGTGGAATTCAAGTTTTAAAAGATCTTGGAATTGAATATAGTGTCCATATACTTAGCGCTCATAGAACAACTGATGAAACAATTGATTTTGCTAGAAAAGCTGAAAATGAATATGCAGTAATTATTTGTGCTGCAGGTAAAGCAGCTCATCTTGCAGGAATCGTTGCAGCTCAAACAGTTTTACCAGTAATTGGTATACCTATATCTTCTTCTTTATCGGGAATGGATGCATTGCTTGCAACCGTTCAGATGCCTTCCGGCATACCAGTTGCTACTGTCGCAATCGATGGGTCAAAAAATGCCGCATTATTGAGTGCACAAATATTAGCTCTGAATGATAAAGAACTCTCACAGAAATTAAAACAATTGCGCATTGATAGTAAAAACGCAATTCTAAAAGCAAATTCAAATTTAACTGACTCCCTGTAAATAACTTACGGGGTTTTTTTATTGGAGGACATAATGGGAAAAACAGTGATGCTATACGAAGGTAAAGCAAAAAAAGTTTGGGCTACAGAAGATGATGCTTTATGTATCGTGTCTTATAAAGACGATGCTACAGCTTTTAACGGTCTAAAGAAGGGAACTATTGTTGGTAAGGGTTCAATTAACAACAGAGTCTCTAACTTCTTTATGAGCATAATTGAGAAGAGAGGTGTTCCAACTCACGTAGTTAAAGAGTTAAATGATCGTGAAACTCTTGTGAAAAGAGTTGAGATTGTACCTCTTGAAGTAATTGTTCGTAATATTGCAGCTGGATCTCTTGCTAAGAGATTAGGACTTGAAGAAGGCATTGTTATGAGTCAACCAGTAATTGAATTCTGTTATAAAAATGATGAGTTAAATGACCCTATGGTAAATACCTCACATATTATTGCAATGAATTTTGCAACTAGAAAAGAATTAGATATAATTACTAAATATAGCCTTATTGTTAATGAAGTACTTCAAGAAATATTAAAAGAAGATAATATTACACTTGTAGACTTTAAAATTGAATTTGGTAGAGAGAAAGATGGCACAATTATATTAGCTGATGAAATTTCTCCTGATACCTGTCGTTTCTGGGATTCAACAACAAATGAAAAATTAGATAAAGATAGATTTAGACGTGATTTAGGTGGCGTTGAAGATGCTTATAAGGAAATTCTTAAAAGAGTTATGGGCAAAAAATAATGGGAGCAAATTTACATGAAGAATGTGGCCTATTTGCAGTTAGCAATGGTAAATTCCCTCTTGATATTGTAACCACCTGTTATTATGGTCTTTATGCACTTCAGCATAGAGGTCAAGAAGGTTGTGGTATGGCAGTAACACATGGTGAGAATATTTCTCTTTATAGAGATTTAGGTCTTGTTTCACAGGTATTTGATAAAGAAGCACTTTCAAAAATACCTAATGGTTCAGCTGCAATAGCACATGCTAGATATGGTACAACTGGTGTTAATAATAGATTAAATGTTCAACCTCTTGTTATTAATCATAAGAAAGGTAAGATGGCATTAGCTCATAATGGTAATCTTATTAATGATTTTGAATTACGAGATCAATTTGAATCAGAAGGATCTATCTTTCAGACAACTAGTGATAGTGAAGTAATTGCTTATACTATTACAAAATATAGATTAAAAACAAAAACTATTGAAGAAGCTATAGTACAAGCTATGGATGATATTAAGGGTGCTTATTCTATATGTGTTATGAGTCATAATAAAATAATTGCTGCTCGAGATCCAAGAGGATTTAGACCCCTATCTATTGGAACTTTAGAAGATAGATTTATATTTGCAAGTGAAACTTGTGCTTTAGATACTGTGGGTGCTACTTTCTTACGCGATGTAGAACCTGGCGAAGTAGTCTCTGTAGTTGATGGTGTGTTGAAGAGTGATAAAACTCATTGTAACAAAGAGAAAAAATCTCTTTGTGTTTTTGAACTTTTATACTTTTCAAGACCTGATAGTATAATAGATAATATACCAGTTTTGAATGCTCGTTTACGAGCAGGCTCTTTTCTTGCACTAGAACATCCTGTTCAAGCCGATGTTGTAATCGGAGTTCCAGATTCTGGAATTACAGCAGCTATTGGTTATTCAAGACAGAGTGGTATTCCTTACGGTGTTGGTCTAATTAAAAACAAATATATTGGACGTACTTTTATTCAACCACAACAAGGGCAAAGAGATACAGCTGTTAGAATCAAACTGAATGCTATTAGAGCTACAGTTGAAGGCAAAAGAGTTGTATTAATCGATGATTCAATAGTTAGAGGAACAACAAGTAAGAGAATAGTGCAATTACTTAGAGAAGCTGGTGCAAAAGAGATACATTTAAGATCTAGTGCTCCAAAATTTCTATACCCTTGTTTCTTTGGAACTGATATTGATTCAAGTGAAAACCTATTAGCATATAATTACTCTGATGATCAGATGAAAGAAATGCTTCATGTAGATTCATTAGGATTCTTAAGTGTTGATAATGTTACAAAGCTTAGTGATAAAGGAATAGAAGGTTTCTGCACAGCTTGTTTCAGTGGTGATTACCCAATTAAAAATACAAAAACAAAAGATAAATTTCGCTTAGAATAAGAGGATACGATGGCAAAAAGTCAGTCAGATAGTTATAAGAAAGCTGGTGTTGATATTGAAGCTGGTTATAAATCAGTTCAACTAATTAAGAATTCAGTAGCTAAAACATATTCAAAAAATGTTTTAAGTGATTTAGGTGGATTCAGTGGTCTCTATGAAATGGATTTAAGTGAAACTCCAAATCCTGTATTAGTAAGTGGTACAGATGGAGTTGGAACAAAATTAAAATTAGCATTTCTATTAGATAAACATGATACTATTGGTATCGACTGTGTTGCTATGTGTGTTAATGACATAATAACAGTTGGTGCAAAACCTTTAACTTTTCTAGATTATATTGCAGTTGGCAAAAACCAACCTGAAAAAATCAAAGATATAGTTGAGGGCGTGGTTGAAGGCTGTTTGCAATCAGGTTGTAGTCTTGTTGGTGGTGAAACTGCTGAAATGCCAGGCTTTTATAGTGAAGGTGAATATGATATTGCAGGCTATGCAACTGGGGTTGTAGATAAGAGCAAAATCATAAACAAAGAAACTATGATTGCTGGGGATATATTAATTGCAATTCCAAGTACAGGAGTTCATTCAAATGGTTTTTCTCTTGTAAGGTCTGTTTTTAATCTTGAAGAAGATGCTTTTAAAACTTATGAAGGTTTTGATAAACCTTTAGGTGAAATTTTATTAGAACCTACAAAAATTTATGTTAACGACATATTAAGAATAAGAGATAAAGTTAAAATCAGAGCAATATCCCATGTTACTGGTGGTGGTTTCTATGAAAATGTACCACGTGCTATGAAAGATGGTTTAACTGCTAAAATTAATAAAGCTGATATTAAAACTCCTCCTATTTTTGATTTAATAGAAAAAACTGGAAATATTCCATCTCGTGATATGTATAATACTTTTAACATGGGGGTAGGAATGGTTGTAATAGTTGCTAAAGAAGATAGCGCTACTACTTTATCATTAATTCCAGGCTCATATGTTCTTGGTGAAGTAATTATGGGAGATGAGGGAATCATTTTATGCTAAATGTAGCAATCCTAGTATCAGGTGGAGGAACCAATCTTGAGGCAATTTTATTGGCTAAAGATAGGGGAGAATTACCTGATACAAATATTAGTTATGTTGTATCTAATAAGAGAGATGCTTTTGCTCTAGAGAGAGCAAAAAAGCATAACATTAAGTCTCTCTATATTCCAAATAAAAACTTTGAAGAAGAACTATCAAATCTCTTATTAGAAAATAATATTGATTTAATAGTATTAGCTGGATTTCTTAAGATTTTATCTAAAGAATTTGTAATAAAATATCCAAATAAAATAATAAATATACATCCTTCTTTAATACCAAGTTTCTGTGGAAAAGGCTATTATGGAATAAAAGTACACGAAGAAGCACTAAAACGAGGCGTAAAACTAACAGGAGCCACTGTTCATTATGTTAATGAAATACCTGATGGTGGGAAGATTATCCTTCAAAAAGCTGTTGCCGTAGAAGACGGAGATACTCCTGAAATTTTGCAAAAACGTGTAATGGAGAGTGCAGAATGGAAGCTACTTCCTTCTGCAATTGATTTGATTTCTAAGGAGAAAAAATGCAAAGCGTAGCAAATTATTTTAAAGGTCTAGTTTATCCTGGACGAAACATTGTAGTTGGAAGAAATACTCGTGGAGAATTATTTTTTACATATGCGATTATGGGAAGATCTTCAACATCTCGTAACAGAGTATTTAAAAAAGATGGTGAGAGTATTAAAACTGAAGCATTTGATCCTTCTATTATAATGGACCCCTCTTTAATTATTTACAATGCAGTAAGAGAATTTAAGAATACTTGGATAGTTACTAACGGAAATCAAACCGATACAATTTATGATGCTTTTAGTTCTGGTGATACCTTTGAAAATGCCTTAGATACTCGTGAGTATGAAGATGATGATCCCTCTTGGACACCAAGAATTAGTGCGCTTGTTATTCCTAATGCTGAAAAGGGTAAGTCTATATTAAAAATGGCAATTCTTAAAAATCAAAACAATCACTGTAGAAGATTCTTCTATAACTATAGTGAAATTGAAAAAGATACAGCCTTTATTATTCAAACTTATGAGGATTCAAAAGACCCTCTTGTTTCATTTTCTAAAGATCCTGTTGAGGTTTCATTAGATGGATTAAATACAATAGATGAAATCTCATCCAACATATTTGATTCTCTCAATAGTGATAATAGGATATCACTACTAGGTAGAAATATTAACACTGAAAAAGAAATTATAATTAATTCAAGGAAGAAATAATATGGACGTAATTAATCTAAAATATGGATGTAATCCACATCAAATTAATGCCAAAGTTTCAATGGAAGGAAAATTACCTATTAAAGTTTTAAATGGTAATCCAGGATACATAAACTTATTAGATGCAGTTAATAGTTATCAATTAGTATCTGAATTAGACAAAAGCTTAGACTTGCCCTCTGCAGCTAGTTTTAAACATTTAAGTCCTGCAGGAGCCGCTGTAGCTTTTCCTTTGAATGAAAAAGAAAAAGCTATGTATTTTACCACCCAGGAATTAAGTCCATTAGCCTCTGCTTATGTAAGAGCTAGAGGAACAGATAGAATGTCTTCCTTCGGTGATTTTGTTGCTCTTTCAAGAGAATGTGATGAAAGTACAGCTAAATGTTTAAATAGAGAAGTATCTGATGGTGTTATTGCTCCTTCTTATTCGAAAGAAGCTCTAGAGATATTAAAGAACAAGAGAAAAGGCACATATAATGTTATTCAAATCGATAAACACTATAAACCCTCTGCAATTGAAAAAAGAAGTGTTTATGGAATTACTTTTGAGCAAGAACGCAATGCGGCTCTATTTGATAGATCTTATTTGGAAGAAATTGTAACTAAGAACAAAAAATTAAGTGAAGAACAAATAATTAATTTAATTGTTGCAACAATAGCTCTTAAATATACTCAGTCAAACTCTGTTTGTTATGCAAAAAGAGGACAGACTATTGGTGTAGGAGCGGGTCAACAAAGTAGAATTCACTGTACAAGACTTGCTGGTGAAAAAGCAGATCACTGGAGTTTAAGACAACATCCTAAAGTATTAAATCTACCCTTTGTTCCAAAACTTTCAAGAAATGATAAAGATAATGTAATTGAACAGTATCTATCTGAAGATAGAGAAACTGATTTATTTGATAAAGAAATAAGTGCAAAATATTTTACTCATCCAATTGAAGAATTAACTAAAGAAGAAAAGAAAGAATTTATTGCAACTATCGATGATGTCGTAATATCCTCTGATGCTTTCTTCCCTTTCTCAGATAACATTGAAAGAGCTTATAAATCAGGTGTTAGAGCTATTGTTCAACCTGGTGGTTCAATGAGAGATAAAGATGTAATTCACTGTTGTGATGATCACAATCTTGTAATGGCATTTTCTCACTTAAGACTTTTTCATCACTAGGATTTAATTTTATGAATATTATGATTATAGGAAGCGGTGGCCGTGAAGCAGCCATTGCTAAAAAAGTTTCAGAAAGCCCTTTAGTAGATGACCTTTATGCCTTGCCTGGTAATCCAGGCATGCTTAGTTATGCTACAACTATTGCAATAAATGTAATGGATTTTGATTCAATATTGGCTTTTGCAAAAGATTATTTGATTGATTTTGCAATTGTAGCTCCAGATGATCCCCTCGTTGGTGGCCTTGTAGATCTATTAGAAGATAATGGTGTTAAATGTTTTGGACCTAATAAAAGAGCCGCAATTATTGAAGGTAGTAAGAGTTTTTCTAAAAAGTTAATGAAGGATTATAATATCCCCACAGCTGATTATGAAGAATTTGTAGATTCAGAGGCAGCTCTAAAATATGCAAAAACTTCTAAATATCCTCTAGTTATTAAGGCCGATGGATTAGCTCTTGGAAAGGGAGTTAGCATTGTTAATGACTTTGAAGAGGCAAAAGCTACTATTATATCCTTTCTAGATGAACATAAATTTAAGCACAGTAGTGATAAAATTATTATTGAAGAATTTTTAGAAGGTCCTGAAATATCTTTATTAACATTTACTGATGGTAAAATTCTAATTCCTATGATTTCCTCTATGGATCATAAAAGAATTGGGGATGGGGATGTAGGTCCTAATACCGGAGGTATGGGCGCTATTGCTCCAAATCCTTATTACACTCCTCTTGTTGAAGTTGAATGTATTAGAAAAATTTTATATCCAACAATTTTTGCTATGAAAAAGGAAAACAGAGTTTTTAAAGGCTGTTTATACTTTGGTCTAATGCTAACTAAAGAAGGAGCCAAAGTAATTGAATATAACTGTAGATTTGGTGATCCTGAAACTCAAGTAGTACTTCCTCTTCTTAAATCAGATTTAGTTGAAATAATGATAGCAACTAGAGATGAGAAATTAAGTGCTCTTGTTGTTAAATGGTCTAAAGACTTTGCTGCAACAGTAGTATTAGCTAGTAAGGGCTATCCTTTAAGCAGTACAAAAGGTCTTCCAATTTCACTTAAAAAATTAGATTCTTCTAGTACTCTTTATACTGCAGGTGTAAAGATGAGCGATGCTGGAATTTTAGAGACTAACGGTGGTCGAGTATTAAGTGTTACTAGTACAGCTTCTTCATTAAAAAAAGCAATTAAATTAGCTTATAAAAACATTGATAAATGTGTTGATTTTAGTGAAAAAGTCTATCGAAAAGATATAGGAAAAACCGCTTTAAATTGTAAGAAAAACTAACTTCTCATTAATATTTTTAGGAGTACAGAGAATGGTATATAGAGTATTTGTAAGTAAAAAGTCATCAAATAAAGATGATTTAGTAAAAGATGAATTAAATAATCTACTACAAGGTAGTATTGAAAAGTTAAAAACTTATTATAGCTACAGTGTAGAAAATATAGATGAGGCTTTGTTTAATCAAAGTGTTAAGAAAGTATTCTGTGAACCTAATGTAGATGAATATAGTTTTGAGGTTCCTCACTCTGATAAAATATTTTCAGTAGAACTATTAGATGGACAATTTGATCAAAGATCAGATAGTGCATCTTCTTGTATTGCTCTTCTTGGTATGATTGATAAACCACTTGTAAAAAGTGCTACAGTATATGCCCTTGATGGTGATATCAGTGATGATAAATTAAAAGAAATTAAAGAATATCTTATTAACAAAGTTGAAGCTTGGGAAGCTTCCTTAGAAATGAAAACATCTCTTTCTTTAAAAACTATTGAAGCAAAGAGTGTAGAAACTCTTACTAATTTCTCAACCCTTGATGAGAAAAATTTAATAAAAGTCTTGTCGGATTTCTCTCTTGCAATGGATATTGATGATTTAAAATTATTTCAATCATATTTTATAAATGAAAAAAGAGACCCAACAATTACTGAATTAAAAGTTGTTGATACCTATTGGAGTGATCACTGTCGTCATACTACCTTTAATACTGAATTAAAGAACATCAAAATTCTTGATGATGATATAAAAGCAACTTTTAATGAATACCTAAAAATTAGAGAAAAACTTGGAATCACAAAGCCAATTACACTTATGAATTTAGCAACTATTTGTGTTAAAGATTTAAAGAGTAAAGGCTATCTGGCTTCTATAGAAGAGAGTGAAGAGATTAATGCTTGTAGTATTAAAATCAAAGTTCAAAAAGATACTGGTGTTGAAGACTATCTACTCTTATTTAAAAATGAAACACATAACCATCCCACAGAAATAGAACCCTTTGGTGGTGCTGCTACATGTATCGGAGGAGCTATTAGAGATCCTCTAAGTTCAAGAGCCTATGTTTATCAAGCTATGAGACTATCTGGTTGTAGTGATCCTAGAGAGAGTTATTCTAAAACTCTAGAAAATAAAATGCCACAGAGAAAATTGGCTAGAACAGCAGCTGAAGGAAATAGTAGCTATGGTAACCAAATTGGACTTGCTACATCTTTAGTTGATGAGTTTTACCATGAAGGCTATAAAGCTAAACACCTAGAATTAGGTGCTGTAATCGGTGCTGCTCCCCTTGAAAATGTTGTACGTGAAGAACCTTTAAAAGGTGATAAAGTTATCCTTTTAGGTGGGAGAACAGGACGAGATGGTATTGGCGGAGCAACAGGTTCTTCAAAATCACATGATAAAACAAGTTTAAGTTCTTGTGGAGCAGAAGTTCAAAAAGGTAATGCACCAGAAGAGAGAAAACTGCAACGTTTATTCCTTGATAAAAAAGTTACAACTAGAATTAAAAGATGTAATGATTTTGGAGCAGGGGGGGTATGTGTAGCAATAGGAGAATTATCTCCATCTCTTACAATTGAATTAGATAAAGTACCATTAAAATATCTTGGACTTGATGCTACAGAAATTGCAATTAGTGAATCTCAAGAAAGAATGGCAGTTGTAGTTAGAGAAGAAGATGTTAAATTCATGATAGATTGTGCTAGATTAGAAAACATAGAAGCAACTGTAGTTGCAACTATCACTGATGTTAATACCCTTGAAATGACCTATAAAGGTGATATCGTTGTAGCTTTATCTAGAACTTTCTTAGATACAAATGGTGCTAAGAAAGAGAATGATGTAGTTGTTAAAAAGGAATCACCTTTAAGTGAAATAGTATTACAAGGTTCTTTAGAAGAAACTCTAAAGATTATGTATTCTTCTCTTGAATTCTGTAGTAAAAAAGGTCTAGCTAGTCGGTTTGATTCAACTATAGGAGCCTCTTCTATATTGATGCCATTTGGTGGTAAATACCAAAGTAGTAGTGAACAATCAATGGTTGCAAAGATACCTTTACAAAAAGGTGAAACCTCAACAGTTTCTATTATGAGCTATGGATTTGATCCAAAATTATTAGAAAATTCTCCTTTTAAGGGCAGTTATCTCTCTGTTTTATCCTCTGTTTCTAAGATAATGGCAAGCGGTGCAATCCTTGATAATGTTTACCTTTCCTT
>JAENWY010000335.1 GCA_016649775.1 Spirochaetaceae bacterium | reverse complement strand
TATTACCCTTAGTCGTTGAAAAACCTTTTGATAAACCAACTTTTGGCTCTGTAGAACTCGAACAATATATGATTGATTTAGCAGCTAGTGAAGAAATAGAGTCTATAACCTTAATAGGTCTTTGTACTGATATTTGTGTTATTTCAAATGCAATTTTAATGAAAGCTAATTTTCCAAATACACCAATTATTGTAGAAAGTTCATTATGTGCAGGTGTAAGTTGTGAAAGTCACCAAAGAGCATTAGACGCTATGAGTATGTGTCATATATATATCAAATAGAGATATGTTCGGTATTAAGTTAAAAAATATAATCAATAGATATGTTGATTAGTTATATAATTGTTGCATTTTGCTTTAATAAAATTGTTTATTTTTACAAATACAACATAATATATAATAATTTATATAATATGTTGCAATTAATTTAAAAAAGTTTTTATTACGGTTGAAAAATTAGTGCATTATGTTATATTTTTACAATAAAATATATTATAGAATATCGTATTAGGAGTCACTGATGAATTTATTACCAATTGCAGAAATTGCAGAAATTGCAGGCATTGCTGCCAAATATGTTGAACCATATGGCAAGTATAAAGCTAAAATTGATTCAGCTATTTATGATGAGGTTAAGAACAAAGAAGAAGGAAAGCTTGTACTTGTTACATCAATTACTCCTACTAAGGCAGGAGAAGGTAAAACCACTACTGCTATTGCTTTAGCAGAAGGGATGGGTAGAATTAACCAGAAAGCTATGCTTTGCTTGCGAGAGCCTTCCTTAGGTCCTGTATTTGGATTAAAGGGTGGAGCAACCGGCGGTGGTAAAGCCTCTATTGGACCTAAAGATGAAATCAACCTTCATTTTACAGGTGATTTACATGCATTAACTTCATCAATCAATTTGATTGCAGCTGTATTAGATAATTCAATTTATCAAGGTAATTTATTAAACATAGATCCCTCTCGAGTAGTTTGGACTAGAGCTCTAGATATGAATGATAGAGTATTAAGAAATATTACAATTGGAATGGGTAAATTTAATGGAGTTGAGAGGACTGACCATTTTGTTATTACTGTAGCCTCAGAACTTATGGCTATTTTATGTCTTGCTATAGACTCAAATGATTTTCATGAAAGAGTTAAAAAAATTATAGTTGCTTATACATATGATAATGCACCTATTACTGTAGGCGATTTAAGAGTTTCTCATGCAGTTATGAAATTAATGAAAGAAGCCTTAAAACCTAATTTAGTACAAACGGTGGAACATAATCCTGTATTTGTACATGGTGGTCCATTTGCAAATATTGCACATGGTTGTAATTCAATTATTGCATTAAAGCTTGCTATGAAATTAGCACCAATTACATTGACAGAAGCTGGCTTTGGAGCTGATTTAGGAGCTGAAAAGTTCCTTGACATTACTTGCAAAGTTGGTGGTTTTAAACCTTCAGGAGCTGTTGTTGTTGCAACTGTTAAAGCTCTTAAAATGCATGGTGGTGTAGATTATGGTGATCTTCAAAAAGAGAATGTTGAAGCTCTATTAAAAGGTGTAGATAATCTTAAAATTCATATTGAAAATGTTAAGAAATATAATATACCTATTGTAGTTGCAATTAATCACTTTGCCTTTGATACTCAAGCTGAAATCGATGCATTAACAGCCTGGTGTAAAGATGAAGGATATTGCGTATCCTTCTTAGATGGCTTTGAAAAGGGCGGAGAAGGTACTATTGATTTAGCACAAAAAGTTGTGAAAATGGTTAATAGTGATAAAGGTAATTATACTTCTCTATATGATATTAACTCTCCAATTAAAGATAAAATTTCAAAAATTGCAAAAAATATTTATGGTGCAAATGGTGTAATTTACAAAGAAAAGGCGGAAGAGCAATTAAAACAATATGAAGAAATGGGATTTTCTAATGCTTATGTTTGTATAGCAAAAACGCCTAATTCTTTATCTGATGATCCAAAAAAACTTGGTGTTCCTAAAGATTTTAGTATTAC